>JBQCEW010000320.1:0-12845 GCA_051959815.1 Solirubrobacterales bacterium | reverse complement strand
CCCTCGAGAGCGGTTACAAAACTGGAAGGGGATCAGGGCAGAGGTAAAGCGAAATTGCCTCCTCCAGCGCCTCGCGGAGCTCATCCAGGTCGTTGCCCGTCGCAAAGCATCCCGGCAGCTCGACCACCTCAGCCCAGAGAGTGCCGGCCTCCTCCTGAATGTTGACCGTGAATTCTTGGGTCCCGCTCATATCTTCCTCGGATCGATACCTGCTGCTTTGAGTATGGCGCGCGTCAGTCCGAGACTGTAGTCCGCCCCCTTGTGCTTTGGCAGGGTAATCGGGCGTTTCCCGGGCTTCTCCATCTTGACGTTGTGCTTACCGCCCACCGTCTTGGTCCAGCCACGTTTCTCCAACAGCTTTCGAGCGCTCTTCTGAGATAGAAGCCTAGGCACCCACCCTTAAGGGCTGGGCTTGGGAACTTTCTCCCCCCTACACGCTGAATTTTGGGAGCGCTTTGGCGAGTGGCTTGGGGAGCCACCAGACGCGGTCGCCGATGAGGAGCATCAGGGCGGGGAGGAGGACGATGCGGACGACGGTGGCGTCGAGGATGACGGCGACGGTGAGGCCGATGCCGAGCTGGCTGACGGTGGCAATCGGGGCGCCGGCGAAGGCGATGAAGACGGCCATCATGATCGCCGCGGCGCCGGTGATGACGCCGGCGGTGCGCTCGAGGCCGAAGTTGACCGCGGCGGCGTTGTCGCCGTGGGTGTCGTAGTGCTCGCGCATGCGGCTTAGCAGGAACACCGCGTAGTCGATCGAGAGACCGAAGACGAGGCCGAAGATCAACGTCGCCCCGACTGCGTCGACGTAGTTGTGGCCGCCCAGCGGCCAGTTTTCGGGGAGGTTGAAGAGCAGGGTGAGGACGCCGAAGGCGACCGCGACCGTGATCAGGTTGAGCGTCACCGCGATCGCCGCCAGCAGCAGCGCCCGCAGCACCACCATCAGGACGAGGAAGGTGGCGACGGTGATCGCCAGCACCACCCAGGGGATCCGCGCCCGGGTGACGTGGCTGTAGTCGTTGAGCTGGGCGGCACCGCCGGCGACCCCCGTCGTCAGGCCCGCTTCGTCGGCCAGTTCGGCCGCGTCGCTGTTGAGCTTCTTGTTGAGCCGGATTGAGCCGGGCGTGTTGAAGCTGTAGTCGGAGACGACCAGCATCGTCGCCGCCTGGCCACCGTTTTCGAGGTCGATCGTTTCGCTGATCGCTTTGCGCGTCGTCGGTGGCGTCCCGTCGAGCGCGGAGAGGACGAAGTAGCCGGAGTTGAAGAGGCCCGGGCTCGAGTCGGCGACGCGGGTCACTTGGCGGCGGATCCTCGACTTGCCTTCCAGCACCTGCACGCTCGCTTCTTCCAGCCCGCTTTCCAGCGGCGCGCTTTCCCCAACGCCGTTAAGCAGGCCGGCGGCGAGCGCTTCGGCGCCGCCTTCGAGCCGGTCGAGGCCGCCGACCAGCGCCGTCGCCCCTCCGGCCAGGCGCGAGAGGCCGTCGCCGAGCCGCTTCGCTTCCCGCGAGAGGCGCGTCGCGCCGGCGGCGAGCTGCTTGCCGCCGCGCTTGATTTTTTCGAGGCCTTCGAGGAGCTTGGAGGCGCCCCGGTACAGTTTTTGCGCTTCGTTCTTGAACGTCAGCAACCAGAAGGTGACCTTCTTCGCTTCTTCGTGGTCCTTGAGCAGGCGTTCGTCGAGCGCGACCAGTTCGGCCGGCAAGCCCGCGTAGGGCTCGGCTCCGGGGGTGCTGGGATTGGGATCGTACGGCGCCCCGGTGATGGGGTCGGCGCCATTCACCGCCGCCGCGGCGCGGCGCACCGCTTCCAGCGCCGCTGCGTATTCGGGGTCAGTTTTGCCGACCGTCATCGCCTGCAGCCGCGCCGTCGCTTCCTTCAGCTGTTCTTCCGCCGTCCTCGCCGGGGCGATCAGTTCCGGCAGCTTTTCGTTCGCCTCTTCGTTGAGGGATTTCTGGACGATGCGGGAGCGGCGCAGGGGATTGGCGCGGATGTTGGCGGGCGTGCTCTGGGCCGCCAGTTTGATTTCGAGGGCTCCGAGAGCAGCTAGTTCCTGCGCCGAGGACAGCCGCTTCGCTCCTTTGGCAAACGTTTCCAGCGCGCCAATCGCCCGGGCGCTGCCGCTCGTCGCCCGCCCCAGGCCCGTGGCGATCAGCGCCGCCCCGTCGCCAGCGCGACCCGCTCCCGTCGCCAGCAGGCCGGCGCCGTTGCCGGCTTCGGTGATCCCTTCGCGGAGCTGCCCGACCCCGCCGGCGGCGACGTTGAGGCTGCGCCCGAGCTTGCCGAGCCGCTTGACCGGCCCGTAGTTGCCTCTTGAGGAGAGGACGGCGTTGCCCAGGTCCTGCAGGGGGGCAATCCGTTTCGTCACCCGGCCCGGGCCGATCACCGCCTGCACCCCCGGCGTCCTCGCCAGCCGCTTCTGGAAGCTGTCAAGCGCGGCCGTGTACTTGGCACCCGTGATCGGGCCTTCGTTGGCGACGGCGATCACCTGGAAGGGCGCGTCCCAACCGGAGCCGATCGCGCTGTCGACCAGTTCTGCGTCCTGGCGGGCGGGGGCGCTCTTGGGGAGCTGGTCGGGGCTTGGCGGTCCCGTCTTCAGCCCCACCGCCGGCCCCGCCAGCACCAAGAGGACGAGGCCAATCACAAGCGCCGCAACCACCGGCCTGCGCAACGCAGCGCTGACAAAGGTCATCAGCCGCGAGCGGCCGTCCTTGGGCGCGCCGCCGATCCGCCAGAAGTTGATCCGCGGGCCGAGCAGGGTGAAAATCGCCGGCCCGCAGATCGTCGCCACGGCAATGCTGAGGACCACGACCATGCAGACCGTCCCCGCCAGCGAGGCCAGCAGCGCCCCCGGCAGGATGAATAGCGAGACGATCATCGAGAGCAGCAGGGTGCTGCCGGCGAACATCACGGTCCGGCCCGCGTGGCGACGGGTGAGCCGCGCCGCATCGACCGGGTCCGCTCCCCCTGCCAGCTCCTCACGGAAACGGGAGACCATCAGCAGCGCGTAGTCCACTCCCAGCGCCAGCCCCATCATCGAACAGACCGTCAATGCGAAGGCATCGATCTCGAACCAGGAGGTGAAGAAGTAGAGGATCCCGCGCGAGGCGACGACCGTGATCGCGCCGAAGACGAGCGGGATCGCCGCCGCGATCGGGGAGCGGAAGACGAGGAGGAGGATGATCAGCAGGAACGGGAACGCGATCAGCTCGCCGCGCTCGCTCGCCTTCACGTTTTCGTCCTGCAGCGCGCGGGAGAGGCTGGCGTACCCGGTCTGGGTCGCCCGCACGGGCGCCTGGATCTCTTCGTCCAGCACCTGGTTCAGGTGCGGGACCGTGTCATTGACCGCGGTCCTGGTGTCGACGTGGAAGTCGGCGAGGATCAGCGCCCGCCGTGGGGTCGGCCGCAGACGCTGGACGGAGCCGTTGTCCCAGGGCGAGAGCGTGGTCACCTTGGGGTCCTCGCGCAGGGCGCGGATCAGCCGCGGGCCCTGCTGGTCGATCGCTTTCGCCGGGCCCTGCAGCAGGATCGCGAACGGCGCCGAGTCGCCAAAGTGTTCGCGCAGCAGTTCGTTGCCACGGAACGATTCGGTGCCGGGGACGTCGATGGTGCTGGGGTCGAGATGGTGCTGGACGCCGCTCCCGATCACCCCGAGGGTGACCAGCAGGATCGCCGCGACCGCGAGGACCGCACGCGGGTAGCGGAGCAGGAGGGGCTGCTCCTGCCCCGGGCTTTTCCTCAGGAACTTCCGTCCCCTGCCAGTCCTGCTTCCCACACTTGGTAGTTTGGCGATACGGGACTACGGGAGGAGGATCTTGTGCGGAAGACTCTGTTAAGGGTGAATGTACTGGCGGCGGTGCTGTTGCTGGTCGCGGTGGGCACGGCGACGGCGATCAAGCTGCATGCAGCCAACCTTGTGATCACCACCGATGGCGGCTTCTCGCCGACGACGCTGCCCAAGCACGGCTTCGCGCCGATCCGGCTGCACGGCTTCGGCAAGATCGCGACCGAAGACGGCTCGCCGCCGCCGGTCCTGGAAACGGTGACGCTCTGGTTCGACAAGCACGGCAAGGTCGAAACCCACGGGCTGCCGATTTGCACCCCCGCGAAACTGAAGGCGACGACGACCAAGCAGGCGCGCAAACTCTGCCCGGGCGCGATCGTCGGCACCGGCTTCGGCAAGGCGGTCGTCGACTTCCCCGAACAGGGCCCGATCCCGGCTTCCTCGCCGATCACCCTCTTCAACGCCAAGCCGATCCACGGCAACCCCGCGCTGCTCGCGCATGCACACCTGACGGTGCCAGGTCCGACGACCTTCGTCGTCCCGATCGAGATCCAGAAAGTCCACGCCGGCCGCTACGGCTTCAAGACGGTGGCGAAAATCCCGAAGATCGCCGGCGGCTTCGGCATCCCCCTCTACGCGCGCCTCAGCGTCGGCCGCACCTGGACCTTCAAGGGCAAGAAGCTGAGCTACGCCAACGCCGGCTGCCCTGACGGCCGCCTGCAGGCCAAAGGGCAGTTCCGCTTCAAAGACGGCACCTTTTTGCAGGGCTCCGTGTTCAAAAGGTGCAAGGGGGTCGGTTGAGGAAGCCGTTTCGCAAAGCCGTCGCACTCGCCGCGCTGCTGGCGGCACTCGCTTGTGCGACGGCTTATGCGATCAGCTTCGAAATCGGGCCGGTCTGGGTCAGCGCCACCGCGACGATGCAGCCGCGCGAGCTGCCGCGGCCGGGGCACGGCAACGCCCCGATCACCCTCAACACCGTCACCCGCGTCGGCACCCATAACGGCTCCACTCCGCCAACGCTGGAAACGCTCACCTTCCTCTTCGACAAGAACGGCAGGATTGACACCAAGGGCCTGCCCGTCTGCACGATGGCGAAGCTGGAAGGAACGACCCCCGCCCAGGCCCGCAAGAAGTGCGCCGGCGCCCTCGTCGGCGAGGGCGAGGGAAAGGCCGTGGTGACGATGCCCGGGAAGGCGCCATTCACGATCAGCACGCCGCTTTCGCTCTTCAACGCTCCGCCCGCCGGCGGCCAGCCAACGCTGATCGCCCATGCCTACGAGAAGGTTCCGACGGCGAAGGCGCTGCTGGTCCCGATCGCGATCGAACGCGTCCACAAGGGTCGGTACGGCTTCCGGGCCCAGGTCGAAATGCCTGAAATCGCCGGCGGTTTCGGGGTGCCGACCCTTGCCGAAGCGACGATTAACGCGGTTCGCAAGCGCGGCGGCAAGGAAGTCGGCTACATCAACGCTCACTGCGTGGGGGGGCGGCTCCAGGTCTACGGGACGGCGCGCTTCACCAACGGGGACTTCTTCCCGGTCACCCTGACCTCGCCATGCCACTTCCCAAGGTAACCGGGGTCGTCGCGCTGACGTTGGCGGTAGTGGCCCTTGCCGCGGGCGCGGGCGAAGGCGCCGTGGTCGAAGTCGGGAACCTCGTCCTCCGCGCCGACGGGGGCTTCACCCCGCAGACGCTACCGCGCCACCGCTTCGCCCCGATCGACTTCCAGGGCCACTTCGACATCAGCGCCCGAGGCGGCGGCAAGCCCGCGGCGCTGCAGCAGGCGCTGATCGACTTCGACCGTGACGGCCGTCTCAGCGTCGCCGGGCTGCCGAGCTGCGCGCCGGAAGCGGTCGCCGAGGCGAGTCCCGCCGAAGCACGGCGGCTCTGCCACGGCGCGATCGTCGGCACCGGTCACGTCGAAGCGCTCGTCTCACTCCCGGGAGGGACGGTTCGCGCCAGATCGCCGCTGACGATCTTCAACGGCCCTCGCCTCGCCACCGGCCCGAGCGCGGTCCTCCACGCTCGCATCACCGTCCCCGCCACCCAGAGCTACGCGATCCTCGTCCCGATCGAACGGCGCAGCGGCGGCTATCGCTACCGCGCCCGCATCGACCTGCCGCCGCTCGCCGGCGGCCTCGGCGCGCTTACCCACATCGACGTCAAGATCGGCCGCCGCTACCGCGCCGGCGGCCGCGAACGCAGCTATGTCTCCGCCCGCTGCAGCGACAACATCCTGCGGACCCACGGTCGCTTCGAATTCGAAGGCGGGATCGTGATCTCTGGCCTCGTCGAAAAGTTCTGCCAGGACAAGTAACCGGGGGAAGTGGGCCGTGAAGGGCTCGAACCTTCGACCTTGAGATTAAGAGTCTCCTGCTCTACCAACTGAGCTAACGGCCCGTGGACGGGCAAGTATAGGAAGGTCGACCAGCCGAGCGACGGGCAGCCGCGGGCGGCGGCTCCTATTCGCCCAGCCCGCCGCCGCCGACGCCGGTGATCGGGTTCGGCGCGCCGCCGAGGCCGGGCGGATTGCCTTTGTTGGCTTTGGCGGCTTCTTTGCCTGCGGCTTCTTCTGCCGCTTCGACTTTCTTCAATTCCTTCTGGAATTTTTCCGCGCGTTCTTTCGTTTCTTTGAGCTGTTTTTCGACCTGTTCCCGTTCGAATTTCGCTTTCGTCTGCTTCACCGCTGCGGCTTCGGCTTTTTCGGCCGCGGCGTAGTCGCCGGTGAAGTAGGTGTAGAGGGAGAGGATGTAGAGGGAGTTCAGGGTCGGCCGCTGGTCGGCGACGAGCTTCGCCGCCGCGCTCGCGGCTTTTATGTTCGCCGCGGCTTCGGGCAGCGTGCGCGAGCGTTCCGCCAGGGTCAGCAGCGCCGGCGCCATTAGCTGCGCGATTCCGACGTTCGGTTCTTTAGTCGTCTTCAGGTATTCCGACCAGGCCGAGCTCGCCTGCTGGTACTGCTGCAGCCCTTCGACCAGATGTTCTTCGCTCACTTCTTCGCCGGAGAGCAGGGTGTTGCCGGCGGTGACGCGAGCGCGGGCCAGCGAGAGCAGGTGCTGCGGGTTTTCGGGGTCTTTCCGCAGTTTCGCTTCCAGCCGTTCGGCTTGTTCTTCGTAGGGCTTGATGGCTTCGCTGCTGCCACCGCCATTGCTGTTGAAGAGTTCGTTGAGGCTGAGACCGCCGGTGACGAGGAAGAGGCTCAGGCCCATCAGCACGGCGAGGACCGCGTAGACGACTTTGACGGCCGTTTTCCGCTTCCCTCGTTTGAGGTCGAACAGCATCCTGTGCTCTTTGCCGCCTGAAGCCATCGTTCCCTTTCCTACTCCTGCGTCGTGGGCGCGGGCATCCCGCTGCTCCGCGGCCGACCGATCACCCGAGCAAGGACGATACTCAACTCATACAGAACAAGCAGCGGAACCATCTCAATCAGCATCGAAACCGGGTCGACCCCGGGCAGGGCGGCGGCGACGATCGAGATCACCAGGTAGGCGTAACGGCGGTTCCGGCTCAGTTGCTCGACGCTGACGATCCCGAGTCGCGTGACGGCGATGATCGCCAGCGGCAACTGGAAGACGAGGCCGCAGGCGACCTCGGTCATCGAGAAGAAGCTGTAGTAGTCGCGGGCGCGAACCTGGACGTTGAACTGGTCGTCGTTGAAGTTGAGCAGGAAGTGGACGGCGGCCGGCATCACGACGAAGTAGCCGAAGGCGATTCCGGCGGCGAAAAGGATCGGGAAGAGCAGGAGGATCGGCAGGATCACCCGCTTCTCCGCCGCGCTGAAGGCGGGCAGGACGTAGGCGTAGAGCTGCCAGAGGACGATCGGCAGCGAGAGCACGATCGCCCCGTAGGCGGAGACGGTGAGCGTGGTCGTGAACGGCTCGGTGACGCCGAAGGTGATCAGCCGGCTGTGGTTGGCCGGCAGCGGGCCCTGGGCGATTTCGAGCAGCAGGTGGTTCTGCCAGAAGCAGAGCGCGAGGGCAACGCCGAGGACGGCGATGCAGACGATCAGCCGGGCCCGGAGCTCGTCGAGGTGCTCGACCAGGGTGAGCCGATCCTCGTGTGAGACCGACTTGACGCGAGGCGCCATCCCCGCGCTACCTCAGCTTGGCTTGTTGCGGATGATCTCCGCCTCGGCGGGGTCGCCGTGGACCTTCGCCGACTCGGTCTCGAGCTTCGGCTTCTCGTCCTCGTCGTGCTCGCCGCTGATCGAGCCTTTGAACTCGCGGATCCCGCGGCCGAGGCTACGGCCGAGCTCCGGCAGGCGTTTGGGGCCGAAGACCAGCAGGGCGATGATGAGGACGATCGCGATCTCTGGAAGTCCGATGTTTCCTGGCATCCCGACCATGGTAACGGGGTGGCCCGCTCCCCGGATCAGCCTGCGCCTGGTTTCCGGCTGGCCGCTGCGGGGTTTCGAGGGAGAGAATGGGGCGAAATACGGATCTGCGAAACCCGCTGGTGCTCGATATTGCGTCAATGGCAAAGCCCAGCAATGAGGTTGCCGACTGCTCGCTCCACATCTGCCCGGAGTGCAGCTCCAGCTTGGTCCAGCCGACCCGCTGGCATCAGGAGAGCGGCCGCTCGCAATGGCGCGTCTGGCGGCGTTGTCCCGAGTGCGGGTGGGTCTGCGAGAGCGTCCACGACGTGGTTGCGATCGACGCCTACGACGAACAGCTCGACCTGGGGGCGCACGAACTGGCGGATGAGCTGCAGGAGCTCGAGCGGGCAAATATGCGCGAGATGGCGGATGCCTTCTTTGTCGGCTTGTGGGACGACCTGATCACGGCGGACGACTTCCGGGTATAGCCCCGGGGTGGGCGCGACGAGAGACCTGAACGGTGCGGTGGCCCTCGTCACCGGCGCTTCCAGCGGCATCGGCGAGGCGACGGCGCGGATGTTCGCGCGCCAGGGCGCGACGGTGGCGTTGGCGGCCCGGCGCATCGACCGGCTCGAGAAGCTGGGGGCCGAGATCGCCGACGCGGGCGGGACGGCCCTGCCGATCGAAGCCGACGTCAGCGAGCGCGAGCAGGCCACCTCGGCGGTGGCGCGAACCGTGGAGGAGCTCGGGCGGCTCGACGTTCTCGTCAACAACGCCGGTGTGATGCTGCTGGGGCCGATGCTCGAGGCGCCGGTTGAGGAATGGCAGCAGATGGTCGAGGTCAACCTGCTGGGGCTGATGTATACGGCCAAGGCAGCGATGCCCCACCTGCTGGAGGCGGCCGAAAGCCCTCGCGGCGTCGCCGACATGGTCAACATCTCCTCGGTCGCTGGACGGATCGCCCGCCGCAACAGCGGCGTCTATAACGCGACCAAGTTCGGCGTCGGCGCCTTCAGCGAGTCGCTGCGGCAGGAGGTGGCGCGGCGGCACGTCCGCATCGCCCTGGTCGAGCCCGGCGCCGTCGCGACCGAGCTGCAGAGTCACAACCGGCCGGAGGTTCGGGGCGAGATCGAGAAACGGTTCGAGGGCATGGAAGTCCTCGAAGCCGAAGACATCGCCGACGCGATCGAGTACGTGGTGACGCGGCCGGCGCGGGTGGCGGTCAACGAGCTTCTAGTGCGGCCGACCGAGCAAGAGGGCTAGCTGTAGCGCTGGACTACGCCGTCGGCGACTAGCGCCAGCAGCTGCTTTTGTTCGGGCTCGAAGTCGGTTCGCTCCAGCGCCTGCTTCGCCTCCCCGACCATCTGCAGCGCCCGGGCACGAACCCGCTCCAGCGCTCCCGTCGCCTCGATCCGATCGCAGAGGGCCTCGGCCGAGGCTGCGTCGAGAGCGTGCAGGTCGACCTCGCGGATGCCGGGATCGCTGGTGGCGGCCTCGATCAGCGGCAGCGTGACAGTGCCGTCGAGGAGGTCGGTACCGCGAGCCTTGCCGGTCCGCTCCGGCGGGCCGCTGACGTCGAGGACGTCGTCGAGAAGCTGGAAGGCGAGGCCGATGCCGGCGCCGAACTCGCGTAGCCGCTCGTCGTCATGGCCAAGCAGGCAGGCGCACTCGAATAGCCGCGCGGTCTTCAACTGGCAGCGCTCGAGGTAGCGCTCCTCGCCGACGCCGAGGTCGAAAGCGTCACGGCGCTGGGCGAGCTCGCCGCGGGCGAGGGCGACGGAGGCACTGGCGAGGAGGGCAACGGAGCGAGCGTCGCCGGCCTCGGCAAGGAGCGAGAAGGCGCGGGAAAAGAGGAGGTCGCCGGTGGACACAGCCCGCTCCCGGCCCGAGGTGGCGGCGACGGTCGGAAGACCGCGGCGCAGCGGCGCGTCGTCGAGGACGTCGTCGTGGACGAGCGTCGCCATGTGGACGAGCTCGATCGCGGTGGCGGCACGGACCGCGCCCTCGCTTCCCTCCGGCCCCGCACAAAGGAGGACCAGCATCGGCCGCAGCCGCTTCCCCCCTGCCTCCATCGTCGCCGCGGCGTCGGCCCCGAGCAGCTCGCCCTGGCCGGCGATCGCCTCCCGCAGCAACTGCTCCACCTCACCCAGCCGCGCCGGCAGCCAGAGGCTGGAGGCGTCGAGGACCGCCGTCACCGGCGGCGGCACGGAGGAGGGGCGGGTCATCGGATGGCGCCCGGGGTCACGCCCGGACGCCGGAGTGGATCGCGATGATCCCGCCGGCGAGCACCGTGTAGCGGATCGCTTTGAAGCCGGCGTCGTCCATCTTCTCCGCCAGGCCGCGGGGGCTGGGGAAGCTGCGGACGGATTCCGGCAGGTAGGAGTAGGCCTCCGGGTTGCTGGAGAAGGCGCCGAGCAGCGGCACGATGCGGTCGAACCAGAGCGAGAAGAAGAGCGAGAGCGGTGGCCGGGTCGGCGTCGTGATCTCGAGGATTACGACGCGACCGCCGGGCTTCAGCACCCGCGCCACCTCGCGCAGGCCGCGGTCGAGGTCAGCCAGGTTGCGGACACCGAAGCCGACCGTGACCGCGTCAAAGCGCTCGCCGTCGTAGGGCAGCTCGAGCGCGTCGGCCCACTCGAAGCGGACGCCGTCGGCGTTGCGGTCGGCCGCCTTCTCGCGGGCGAGGTCGAGCATCGGCTCGGAGAAGTCGCAGCCGACGACGCGGCCGCCGGGGGTCACGCGCCGCGCCAGCTCGAGCGCCAGGTCGCCGGTCCCGCAGCAGACGTCGAGGGCGGTGTCACCGGGTCTCAGCTCGGCCCGCGCCGCCGCCCGCTCGCGCCAGCGATGGTGCAGGCCGGCGGTCATCAGCGAGTTGAGCGCGTCGTAGCGGCCGGCGACGCGGTCGAACATGCGGTTGACCTGCCCGGCGAAGTCCGGCGATTGGCGGTTGTCGTTGATCGTGTCCATGGGATTCGGGTCCAGCCCCGTCCCTGGCCGTCTGTCTAGTGGAGGGACGAGAGGAAGTCCGCGAGCGCTTCGATCTTCTGCGGCGGTAGTTCGCGGAAGGAGGGCATGATGCCCGGGCCGATTTCTACCGAGCGGATGATCGCAGCCCGCGGGATCCGCGCGCCGATATGGGTCAGTTCGGGACCGGGGCCGTTGTTCCCGTTCTCACCGAGCTTGTGGCAGGCGAGGCAGCCGGAGCCGGCGACGACCTCTTTGCCCTTTTCGTATTGGGGTGCCACCTTCATGTCGATCTCGGTCGGCGAGCCGCCGGTGGCGCCGAGGTAGGTCAGGTAGCCCATCGCGATGATCGTCAGGCAGCCCGCCGTGGTGGCGATCGGGCGGCGCTCTGGGCGGCGCTCCGGGTTGCGGTCGTAAAACGGCAGCAGCAGCAGCAGGACCATGCAGACGGTCGGAATGCCGATCGTCGCGATCGGGACCAGTTCCGGCGGCTTGATCACGCGCAGGAGCTCGAATAGGAAGAAGAAGTACCACTCGGGGCGCGGCACGTAGGTGGTCGTGGTCGGGTCCGCCTTCGGCCCCTGCTCGGCGCCGAGGATCAGCGACATCGCGATGATCACGGCAACGACGATGCAGGCCATCACCGAGTCCTTCATCACGGCGTAGGGGAAGAACGGCTTCCCCTTCTTCTTCAGAAGCTCGTATTCCTCGAGATAGGCCTGCTTGTCCTGCGGCTTCATGCGGAGGCTCCGTTGCCCTCGCCGCTAACGGGCGAGCCGTCGATGCGGTTGCCGTTGACGCGGCCGTTGCCGTTGGCGCCGGCATCGAGCTGCGCCAGCGGGGAAGCGCCTTTCGGTCGCTCGGCTTTGACCCACGGCGGCGCCGTCGTCCCGAGCTTCACCACCAGGTACATGTGGGCGCCGATCAGGGCGATGATCGCCCCAGGCACCAGCAGCATGTGGATCGCGTAGAAGCGGGCGAGCGTGGTTGCGCCGAGCTCGGGGCCGGCGCGCAGGAAGTCGCTCAGGTACGGGCCCATGATCGGGCCGGTGCCGTTGATGTTGATGCCGACGATCGAGGCCCAGAAGGAGCGCTGGTCGAACGGCAGCAGGTAGCCGGTGAAGGCCATCGTCATCGTCAGGATCAGCAGCACCACGCCGATCACCCAGTTGAGCTCGCGCGGGTACTTGTAGGCGCCGAAGAAGAAGGTGCGGCCCATGTGCAGGAAGACCAGGATCACCATCACGCTGGCGCCCCACTTGTGCATGCCGTGGACGAACTGGCCGAGCGGGACGTCGTTGTTGATGTGGGCGATCGAGGAGTAGGCCTGGGTCGCGGAGGGGGTGTAGTACATCGCCAGGAAGACGCCGGTGACGGCCTGGACGATGAAGGCGAAGAGCGTCGCCGAGCCGAGCGTGTAGAACCAGTTGGTCCCCTTCGGCACCTTGCGGTAGAGCATGCCGGTGAGGAAGCCACTGGCGGCGAGCCGCTGGTCGACCCAGGCAAGCGCGTCGATCGGCGCCTCTTTGCCACGATCGAGCAGTTTCTCCCCGTGCGTCTGTCGCGGCGGCGGCGAGCTCTTGAGGTCGGAGGGGGCCTGGCCTTTCGGCGTGCCGGCACTGCCCGGCTTGCCGGGTTTGCGCAGCGGCGGCGGGACGACGGCGTCCGGAATCTTGGGTTTCGGGAAGCTCGGCATCAGGGCGGCGGGAAGGTAGAGGGTCGTGGCGGGTAGAGGTATTCCCAGATCCCGCCGGTGAACTCCCCAGGATCGCGGGCGCGGACCGGTTCGAGCTG
>JBQCEW010000319.1:0-11064 GCA_051959815.1 Solirubrobacterales bacterium | reverse complement strand
GACGCGGGCGGCACCGAAGGTGGGTGACTATCCGTTCACGACGCTCTCGCCGGTGCTGGGGACGCTCGAAGGGGAGGATCGCCAGGCGGTTGTCGCCGACATCCCGGGGCTGATCGAAGGAGCTGCCGAGGGAGCCGGGCTGGGGCATGAGTTCCTCGCTCACGTCGAGCGCTGCTCGATGCTCGTCCACCTCGTTGACGTCGCACCGAGCGAAGGCGACCCCGTTGCCGACTACGAGACCGTGCGGGGGGAGCTGGCGGCACACGGGGCTGGTCTCGAGCGCCTACCCGAGCTCGTTGTCCTCAGCAAGCGCGACCTGTTGCCGCGCGAGCAGGTCGAAGCGGCGGTGGGGGAGTGGGGGGAGCGCCTGGGCGACGACGCGCTCGGCGTGCTGGCGATTTCCTCGGCAACCGGGGAGGGGCTGGACGAGCTGCGCCAGCGGATCCTCACCAAGCTGCCCGACGTGGCCCCGGCCGCCCCGGCGGCTGCCGAGCCGAGCGACGAGTTCGAAGCCGAGCATCGCGTCTACCGTCCCGCCGGCGAGGGCGGCTACTGGGTCGAGCGGGAGGACGACGGCGGCTTCCGCGTCCTCGGCCGCGGCGTCGAGCTGCTGTTCGAACGTCACGACACCGCGAACGAAGAAGCGCTCGCCTACCTAGAGCAGCGGCTGCACGAGATCGGCGTCATCGCCGCCCTCAACCGCGCCGGCTTCCAGCCCGGCGACGACGTGCGCATCGGCGAGCACGAGTTCGAGCTGTATCCGTGATCTAGCCGCGGTCCAGTTCATCGACGAGCGTCCGCACGCGCCCCTCGATCTCGTCGCGAGTGGCCCGCACCGTCTCGATCGGCTGGCCCTTGGGATCGGGTAGGTCCCAATCGACATAGCGCTTGCCAGGGATGTAGGGGCACTCGTCGCCGCATCCCATCGTCACCACTACATCCGCCCACTCGGCGTCCTCACGGCTGAGTTTGCGCGGCTGGCGGTCACCGAGGAAGACACCCACCTCGACCATCGCGTCCACGACCTCAGGATGGACGCGTGTGGCCGGTTCCGTGCCTGCCGAGCGGGCCTGGTGGCGTCCCGCAGCGGCCCGTTCGAAAAGCGCCTCGCTCATCTGCGAGCGCCCCGCGTTGTGGAGACAGACGAAAAGGGCGCGGGCCATCAGGCGGCCTCCGTCGCTTCCTCGCCCGGATGCTCGCCACGGACGAGCTGGTAGGCGAGCGCTCCGAGCGCTGCGCCCAGCGGCGGAGCGATCAGGTAGAGCCAGAGGTCATGTAGTTCGCCGGAGACGAGAGCGGGTCCGAGCGAGCGTGCCGGGTTCATCGAGGCGCCGGTCACCGGTCCGCCGAAGAGGGCGTCGAGGCCGACCGTGCCGCCGATCGCGATCGCCGCCCCCGCGCCGACCGCGCGGGTGTCGGTGGCGACGGCCATGATCACGAACATCAGGAAAGCGGAGAGGATTACCTCGTAAACGAAGGCGCTGCCGACGCCGACCGACGGCAGGGTCGCCCCGAGCGAGGCGGGCTGACTTGGCCAGATCGCGACCAGGACGGCAGCGGCGCAGAGGGCGCCGACCACCTGGGCGGCGATGTAGGCGGCTGCCTCCGCGCGCGGGAAGTGGCGGGTGAGGACGAAGGCAAGCGTCACGGCCGGGTTCAGGTGGGCGCCTGACAGGTGGCCGGTGGCGTAGACCATTGCCATCACGATCAGGCCGAAGACGAAGGCGATTCCGACCGTGCCGAGCGAACCGGGATTGGTCGCCTCGGTGACGATGGCGCCGCAGCCGGCGAAGACGAGCGCGAAGGTTCCGAAGCCCTCGGCGGCGGCGCGGCGGGAGAGATCTGGGCGCCCGTGCACGATCCTCAGCAGCAGGCGGTCGCGGGAGCGAAGACCTCGCGCACTGCGTCGAGCGCTCCGGGGGCCAGGGAGAAGTAGCTGCGGTTGCCGCGCCCCTCTCGCTGGACGATTCCGGCCTGGCTCAGCACCTTCAGGTGATGGCTGACGGTGCCCTGCGAAAGGCCGAGGAACGGCTCGAACTCGCAGACGCAGACGGCCTCGCCGTCAGCCCGCAGCAGCATGTTGATGATGCGTAGCCGCTGTCGATCCGCCAGAGCCTTCATCACGACCTCGATCTCGGCCGCCTGCGCTTCGCCGAGCGAGCTGCCGGCAAGCGGGGTGCAGCAGTTGATCACGGGCAGGTCGGTCACGCGCCGGCGAGGCTACCAGCTTCATCGATAGTCATCAATGAACTTACGAGAGGCTCGAGAGCGCGGCGGCCACCGCGAAGCCGAGGACCGTGACCAGCCCGGCGCCGCGGCCGGTGTCGCTGCGAGCGTCGGGGATCATCGAGTCGATCAGCATCACCAGCAGCGCCCCGGCGGCGAAGCCGTCGATCGCCGCCTTTCCGCGACCGGCCACGGCATCGGCTGCTAGATAACCGATCACCGTGGCGATCGCGCAGATCACCGCTACCACTACCCAGAGGCGCAGGATCGCCTCGCGCGAACGCCCCGCTTCGCTCATGTCGCTGGCCGAGCCGAGCGACTCCGGCAGGTTGGAGACGAAGATCGCGACCAGTAGCGAGACGCCCACCCCGGCCCCGGCGGCGATGTTGATCCCCAGCACCATCTGCTCCGGGATGCCGTCGAGGAAGGCGCCGAGCGCCAGCGCGGTGCCGCTGCCTGAGCCTTCGGAGCGTCCCTGGCGGCCACGGCCGGTCGCCATCCGCCGCGCGATCAGCCCGTCGAGGAAGTAGTAGGTGAGAGCGCCGACGCCGAGCCCCAAGCCGGTGACGCCGGCTCCGCCCACCTCGATTCCCTCGGCGAAGAGCTCGAAGCTGACGGCGCTGATCAGCGCTCCGGCACCGAAGGAGAGCACATAGCCGACCTGCCGCTGGGGCCATCTGCGCATGAAGCTGAGCGCGGCCCCGACGACGAGCGAACTTGCGGCCAACGCTCCCCACCCGATCGCTTCGCCCATCTCGGCTACTTTCCCCGCCATGACCCTCGTCGTCAAGCTGGGTTCCTCGATCGTCGCCGCCGACGACGGCGAGTTGCGTGCGGACGTGCTCGACTCCGTCTGCGAGCAGGTGGCGGGGCTGGAGCAGGCGGGAGAGCGGGTGGTGATGGTTACTTCTGGCGCGATCGCGCGGGGAATGCGGCTGCTGGAGCTGCCGGTGCGGCCGCGGGCGATGGACGAGCTGCAGGCAGCGTCAGCGGTGGGCCAGGGGGACCTCTTCCGCGCCTATGAGAGCAGGCTGGCCCGCCACGGAACGCGGGCTGCGCAGGTGCTGCTGACGGCGGCCGACATCGCCGCCCGCACCAACTACCTGAACGCGCGGCAGACCCTGCGCCGACTGATCGAGTGGGGAGTGGTGCCGGTGGTGAACGAGAACGACACCACCGCGACCGACGAGATCACCTTCGGCGACAACGACTTCCTCGCCGCCCAGGTGGCGCTGCTGCTGGACGCGCGCCTGCTGGTGCTGCTGACGAACGTGGACGGGCTGCTCTCTGGCGACCCGCGCACCGATCCGGATGCGGAGCTGATCGGCGAGGTCAGCGACTTCTCGCAGTTGGGGGAGCTGGAGATCGGCGATCGCACCTCGGTCTTCGGTTCGGGGGGCATGCGCAGCAAGGTGGCGGCGGCGGAGATGGCGAGCGAGGCGGGGATCCCGGCGGTGATCTGCAACGGGACCAAGGCAGGGACGCTGCGCTCGGCGGCGGTGGACGAGGCCTGCGGGACGCGCTTCGCGGCGGGAGAGGGCCGGACCTCCAGCTTCAAGCTCTGGCTCAAGTACGCGAAGTCGGCGCGCGGGCGGTTGGTCGTCGACGCGGGCGCTGCCCGGGTCCTGCGCGAGCGCGGCTCCAGCCTGCTGCCGGTCGGTGTTGTCGCCGTCGAAGGCGACTTCGAGGCCGGCGACGCGATCGACGTCGCCAGCGACGGCGAGACGATCGGCAAAGGGATCACCGACTACTCCGCCCGCGAGCTGCAACGGGTGATCGGGATGCAGAGCGCACAGGTGCGCGAGCTGCTGCCGCACGCCGCCGACGAGGTGATCCACCGCGATCGCTTCGTCCTGCTCTAGGCGCGAGTCCGTGTCAGTGTCCGCATATCGGACTCTCTGACGGACTCGGCGGGCTACCCTTTGCCGATGGCCGTGACCGAGACCACCGTCGCCGAGAGCTGCGCTGCCGCCAAGCGCGCTGCGCGAGCGCTGGCGACCACCTCGACCGAGGCGAAGAACGCGGCGCTGGAGGCGACCGCGCGCCTGCTCGAGGAGCGATCGGAGGCGATCCTCGAGGCCAATGCGGGAGACCTCGCCGACGAGCGCGCCGCGGGCCTGACCGACGCTCTGCGCGACCGGCTGCGGCTGACGCCGGAGCGGGTGGTGGCGATGGCCGAGGGGGTGCGGGTGGTCCGCGACCTCGACGATCCGGTCGGCGAGGAGCTGGAACGGAAAACGCTTGCCAGCGGCCTCGATCTGCGCAAGGTGCGGGTGCCGCTCGGTGTCGTCGCCGTCGTCTACGAGGCGCGTCCGAACGTGACGATCGACTGCGCGGCGCTGACGATCAAGAGCGGCAACGCGATCGTCCTCCGCGGCAGCTCGTACGCCGAGCGCTCGAACGCGGCGCTGGCGGCGGTCGTGCGCGAGGCGCTGGCCGAGGCGGGCTTGCCGGAGGACGCGGTGCTCTCGCTCGGTGGGGGCGGGCACGAGGAGCTGGCCGAGCTGGCAACCCAGGAGGGCTTGGTCGACCTGCTGATCCCGCGCGGCGGCGAAGGGCTGAAGAAGGCGATCAAGGCGGTGGCAACGGTGCCGGTGATGTACGCGGCGGCGGGGAATTGCCACGTCTACGTCCACGCCGACGCCGATCCCGAGATGGCGCGGCGGATCGCCGTCAACGCCAAGGTCCAGCGCCCGGGGGTCTGCAACGCCGCCGAGACGCTGCTGATCGACGCCGCGATCGCCGAGCGCGTCGCGCCGGCGATCCTTTCCGACCTCAGGGACGCCAGCGTCGAGCTGGTCGGCGACGAGCGTGCCCGCGCCGCTGCTGGCGACGTCGCGGTCGCCGCCGCGACCGACGAGGACTGGGACAGCGAGTACCTAGGCCTGAAGATGGCGGTCGCCGTCGTCGACTCGGTTGAGGATGCGATCGAGCACGTCAACCGGCACGGGACCGGTCACTCGGAGGCGATCGTCACCGCCGACGAGGCGGTGGCCGCGGAGTTCGTCGCGGGGGTCGACGCCGCCGCCGCCTACGTCAACGCCTCGACCCGCTTCACCGACGGGTTCGAGTACGGGATGGGCGCCGAGATCGGCAACTCGACCCAGAAGCTGCACGCCCGCGGGCCGATCGGGATGCGCGAGCTGACGACCTTCAAGTACGTCGCGCACGGCAACGGCCAGGTGCGTGAGTAGCGGGGGTTCGGGTGGCGCGATCGGCGTGTTGGGGTCGGCGTTC
Organism: Solirubrobacterales bacterium; assembly: GCA_051959815.1. GTDB lineage: Bacteria > Actinomycetota > Thermoleophilia > Solirubrobacterales > 70-9 > VAYN01. The sequence goes on along the minus strand of JBQCEW010000319.1, from coordinate 5,601 downwards.
AACCCTCCGCACCTCGGTCATCTCGCCCTCGCTCAAGAGGCGCTCTGGCAACTCGGCCTCGACGAGGTCGTCCTCGTCCCGACCGGCCAGGCGCCGCACAAGCGGATCGCCGACGACCCGGGACGGGAGGTGCGGATGGAGATGACGCGGCTGGCGGCGGCGGACGACGAGCGCTTCTCGGTCTCCTCGTTGGAGGTCGATCGCGAGGGACCGTCCTACACGTTTGAGACCTTGGAGGCGCTTGCAGAGGAACGAGGCGACAGAGAGCTGGTGTTCGTGATGGGTGCGGACGCCGCCGTGGGCCTCGAGAGCTGGCGCAATCCGGAGCGCGTCGTGGAGCTGGCGAGCCTCGCCGTGGCCCGTCGCGCGGGCGTCTCCGACGCCGACGTGGCGGAGGCGATGCGCAGCCTCGGTTGCGAGGGCCGGGCGACGATGCTGGAGATGCCGCAGTTCGGCGTCTCCTCCTCGGCCGTGCGCGAGCGGGCCAAGCAGGGGCGGCCGCTGCGCTACCTCGTCCCCGATGCGGTTGCCGGCTTGATCGAAGAGAGGGGGATCTACCGGTGAACGAGGTCCAGTCGGAGAGCCTGGCACGGCAGTTAGCCGCGATCGCGGATTCGAAAAAAGCCGAGGACGTGGTCGTCCTCGACATGCGGGGCCTGGTTACCTACACCGACTTCCTCGCGATCTGCACCGCGCGCAGCGAGCGACAGGCGAAGGCGATCGTCGACGAGGTGCGGCTGCGGGTGAAGCGGGAGGCCGGGCTGCTGCCGGGCGGCGTCGACGGGGGAGGGGAAGCTGGCTGGACGATCCTCGACTACCTCGACTGCGTCCTCCACGTCTTCACGCCCGAAGCGCGCGAACGCTACGGCCTGGAGGATCTCTGGCACGAGGCCCCGCGCCTGGACCTCGATTTCGACGCGCCGGAAGCACCTTCGGCCGCCAGCGCCTGAGCGGCGCCCGCAAAGCCCCGCTCCTTCCGGCTCTCTATGTGACGAAATACCGTCCGGGCGCGGCCGTAGGTTGCCGCGCATGGGTGGATTGAGACGTTCCTTGTTCGGTTACCGGCGCGCCGATGTGGAAGCGGCGCTTGCCTTCGGAGAAACCCGCATCCTCGACCTCGAGGGGCTGACGGACGCGCAGCGCGCGACGATCTCCGAGCTCGAGGGCGAGACCGCCACGCTCTCCGGCATGGTGCTGGAGCGGGAGCGGGAGATCCGGGCCTTGGGCGAGCGGCTGCGCGAGGCGAACGAGCTTCACGACCGCCGTCTCCTCGCGATCGACGCGATCACCGCGCGGCTCGAGGAGCTGGAGGCGCAGGCGCGAGGCCAGGCGACGCGGATTCGGATGAAGGCGCTGCGCGAGGCGGTCGAGGTAAGCAAGAAGGTGAAGGCGCTGACCGATATGGAGCCGGCGCTGCAGGCCGAGGCGCAACGGGCCGAGAGCGAAGCCGCGGGCGACGGCCTCTTTGAGGGCCGCGTCAAGCTTGAGATCGGGCCGCTCGGCGACTTCTCCCAGCTTGTCGGCTTCGAGGACGCCGTCGGCCAGCTCGGCGCCTCGGAAATCAAGGTCGACCGCTTCTCCGACGGACGCGCCACTTTCTCGATGCAGCTCGACGAACCGGTCGACTTGGTGAGCGAACTCGAAGAGCTCTCCGACGTCGATTTCCAGGTTCGCCACACCGCCCCGGACAACCTGATCCTCGACGTCGACGAGGACCAGGGCCCCGAGCAGCGCGCTGCCTAGGGGACGCTAGACTTGCCCCTGTGAACGGGGCTGTAGCTCAGCTGGAAGAGCGCTTCGCTGGCAGCGAAGAGGTCAGGGGTTCGAGCCCCCTCAGCTCCACTTTGCCCCAGGTGGGCGCCTTCCCACCAGCTCGGCGGCGTCGGCTGCAGTAGTCGCAGGTTTCCTTCCTGCAGTCCTAGCCGCCTTTCCTGTCCAAACGTGCCCGGCCTCGCCTGAGGAGACTGCCGCCTCTCTTAACAAAGAGGCTGCCACCTCTTTAGCTTCAAATGCGAACATATGTTCGTGTTGTGCTGGAGCGAAAGAAATGCGGATAGCCCGGTTTTGTCTGTCCGCCTTGAGCTTGCCTCTATGGACGTTGGCGCGGGAGGCCAATTCCCTCCGTTAGATGCCGCGCCGTGACGACCCCCAACCGGGCCTCGGAAAGGCCATCCGCACGCTCAGGACGGAAGCGAGCCTGAGCCAGGAAAGGCTGGGCGAACGGGCGGAAATCCATCCGACCTGGATCTCGCACATCGAGTCGGGTCGGATCAATCCCACCTGGGGCAACGTGCGGCGCATCGCCTACGGCCTCAAGGTGCCGCTGCCGCGGCTGGCTGAACTCGCCGAGAAACTCGAGCGCGAACTCAACGGCTGACTCAAAGCTCTGCTGCTTCTTGCCGATGTTCTAGGCGATGAGCACCGCGAACCAGCACGTGTTCTCGCACGGGATGCAGGACACGCGCGAGACCCTGGGCTACTGGAGCCGGCGGCCCGGGCGGGTGCTGGGGGCGTGGGTCGCCCTCAGCCTGGCGATCGCGCTGACGCTCTTGGCGGCGGTCTGGTTTGTCGCCGGCCTCCTCACCCCGGACGTGACGCCGATCCATTTGCCGGGTTTCACCGAACCCTCCGAGCCCGGTGACCTGCTGCCGATCCTCTGGCGCAACTCGCTGGTCCTCGCTCTGCATGCCACCGCCTGCATCGCCGGCTTCATCGCCGGCGCCTCGATGCCGATCGCCGCGGCGCAGCGCAGCGGTATCTCGCGCTGGATTCACGTCAAGGCGGGTGAGCTGGCGATCCTCTTCGTCTGCGCGGTCACCATCTTCTCCCTCTCGACCCAGGCGCTCTACCTCGGCTTCCAGGGCTCGACGATCGCCTACCAGCTCCATATCACCCGCTTTGAACTGATCCTCAGCGTCCTCCCGCACGCGATCCCGGAGCTGACCGCGCTCTTCCTGCCGCTCGCCGCTTGGCTGATCGCCAGCCGCCGTGGCGAGTGGAACCAGCTCCTCGCCGCCACCCTCGTCACCGTGCTGCTGGCGATCCCGACCCTGATCCTGGCGGCGACGATCGAGGTCTACGTCTGGCCTCAGATCCTTCGCCATCTCTCCTCGGTCACCTACACCTTCCCCTGGTAGGCGCGGCGCGGTGCCTGCCGCGTAAGATCGCCGCCGATGGCGGGATACGACCCGAAGGCGATCGAGCGCAAGTGGCAGCAGGTCTGGGCTGCGGAGAAGACCTGGGAGGTCGCGAACCCAGGTCAGCCCGGCTTCGATGCTTCGAAGCCGAAGGCCTACGTACTGGAGATGCTGCCCTACCCCTCCGGGGAGCCCCACGTCGGCCACCTCAAGTGCTACGCGGTCGGCGACGCGATCGCCCACTTCCGCCGTCGTCACGGCTTCGAGGTGATCCACCCGATGGGCTACGACTCCTTCGGCCTGCCGGCGGAGAACAACGCGATCAAAACCGGCGAGCCGCCGCGGGTCGCGACCGAGCGCTCGATCGACTCCTTCCGCCGCCAGTTCCGCGAGTGGGGGATCTCGATCGACTGGTCGCGCGAACTCGCCACCCACACGCCCTCCTACTACCGCTGGACCCAGTGGATCTTCCTGCAGCTTTTCGAGCGCGGCCTTGCCTACCGCACCGAGGCGCCGGTTCAGTGGTGCCCGAAGGACGCGACGGTGCTGGCCAACGAGCAGGTCGTCGACGGCCGCTGCGAGCGCTGCGGCACCGAGGTGATTCAGAAAAACCTCGAGCAGTGGTTCTTCCGCATCACCGACTACGCCGACCGCCTGCTCGGCGACTTCGAGCTGCTCGAGTCCTGGCCCGAGCACGTGATCACGATGCAGCGCAACTGGATTGGCCGCTCGGAAGGAGCCCAAGTTGTATTTCGCTGCCCCGAACTTGACCTCGACTTCCCCGTCTTCACCACCCGCCCCGACACCCTCTTCGGCGCCACCTTCTTCGTCCTGGCGCCCGAGCACCCCGAGCTGGAGCGCCTGGTCGCCGGCACTCCCGCCGAGGAGGAGGTGCGCGAGTACGTCAACCGCGTCGGCCGCGAGTCGGCCGAGGAACGCGGGGCGGAGGACCGGGAGAAGACCGGGGTGCCGCTGGGGCGCAGCGTCGTCAACCCGGTCAACGGCGAGTCGATCCCGATGTACGTCGCCGACTACGTGCTGATGGAGTACGGGACCGGGGCGATCATGGCGGTGCCGGGGCACGACGGCCGCGACTACGAATTCGCCCAGAAGTTCGGCCTGCCGGTGAAGCGGGTGATCGAAGGAGAGGATCCCGAGACGGGGCGCGACGATCAAGGCCTGCCGTACCCCGGCGACGGCGAGATGACCGGCTCCGGCCGCTTCGACGGCAAGCACAACCGTGAGGCCTACGAGGAGATCGTCGCCTGGCTCGAGTCAGAGGGGCGCGGCGAGCCGGCCGTGAACTACCGCCTGCGCGACTGGCTGGTTTCGCGCCAGCGCTACTGGGGGGCGCCGATCCCGGTCGTCTACTGCGACGAGTGCGGGATCGTGCCGGTGCCCGCCGAGCAGCTTCCGGTTGAGCTGCCGGAGATCGAGGACTACGCGCCGCAGGGCAAAAGCCCGCTGGCCGCAGCCGAGGAGTGGGTCGCGACCGAGTGCCCGCGCTGCGGCGCCGCTGCCCGCCGCGAGACCGACACGATGGACACTTTCGTCGACTCATCCTGGTACTTCCTCCGCTATCTGGATGCCCACAACGACCGCGCCGCCTTCGACCGCGCCGCCGTCGATCACTGGATGCCGGTCGACCAGTACATCGGCGGCGTCGAGCACGCGATCCTGCACCTGATGTACGCGCGCTTTTTCACCAAGGCGCTGGCCGACCTCGGCCACCTCGGCGTCCAGGAGCCCTTCGCCAACCTCTTCACCCAGGGGATGATCACCCGCGACGGGGCGAAGATGTCGAAGTCGAAGGGCAACACGGTCAGCCCCGGCGAGTACGTCGAGCGCTACGGCGCCGACACCGCCCGCACCTACGTCTGCTTCATGGGCCCGCCCGAGCGCGGCGGCGACTGGACCGACGAGGGGGTCGAGGGCGTCAACCGCTTCCTCTCGCGGCTCTGGCGACTGGGCGAAGAGGTGGAGGAACGGACCGAGGCGGGCGGCTCTGACCCGGCGGCCGGCGGGGAGGCGCGGGAGCTGCTGGCGAAGGCGCACTGGGCGGTTGACAAGGCGACGCGGGATTTCAACCGCGGCTTCCAGTTCAACACCGTGATCTCGGCGGTGATGGAGCTCGTCAACGACGCCTACCGGCTCAAGGACGGCCTCTACGGGACCCCAGAGGGCGGCGCCGCGATGCGCTTCGCCACCGCCACCGCCGCTTCGCTGATCTTCCCCTTCGCGCCGCACCTGGGCAGCGAGGTCTACGAGCGCCTGACGGGTGAGCGGGTCTGGGAGCAGACCTGGCCGCAGGCAGATCCCGAACTTCTGTCTAGCGACACGGTGACGCTGGTGGTCCAGGTCAACGGCAAGCTGCGCGACCGGATCGAGGCGCCGGCGGAGGCCTCGAAGGATGAGCTGCTGCGGCTGGCGCGGGAAAGCGAGAAGGTCGCCCGCCATCTGGACG
>JBQCEW010000318.1:0-5220 GCA_051959815.1 Solirubrobacterales bacterium | reverse complement strand
GTCAACTCGGTCTTCTGGGACCCGAACGTCTACGGCCGCTACCTGGCGCTGGTGGCTGTGGTCGCGACGGCGGCGCTGCTGTGGGCGCGGACCCGGCAGGCGTTCTGGCTGCTGAGCGCCCTGATCCTCGTCCTCTGGATCGGCCTCGTCCCGACCTACTCGCAGTCGAGCTTCCTCGCCCTGCTCGCCGGGCTCGCGGTCCTGGCGGCGATCCGCTGGAGTTGGCGCTGGACCCTGGCGGCGGTCGTCGTCGGCTTCGTTGGCGCCGTCCTCGTCGTCCTCCTGGTCGGCGGCAGCGGCAAGATCACCTCCGACCGCCTCAACGTCGACCTAAGCGGCCGCGGCAACCTCGTCTCCGGCGGCCTCGACCTCTTCTCTGAACGCCCCATCCAAGGCTACGGCTCAGGCTCCTTCCAGGCGGCCTACCGAGAACACCGCAAGAACAAGGACCTGCCGGTGACGGTTTCTCATACCGAGCCAGTAACCGTAGCTGCCGAGCAGGGCCTGATCGGCCTAGTCGCCTACATAGCTCTAATCGCAGTAGCGCTCTGGACCCTAGCCCGTGGCCTGTGGACCCCTCCTCCGGCGGGTGGCGCGGTAGGGGGGACCACCCCCTGCGCAGTTGCAGGGGGTGGTGGGTCCCCTGCCGCGACAGGACCCGCCGGCCCAGCGCCCGGTCCCTCACCCCTAGCGGCCCGCGCCGCAGTCCTAGCCGCCTTCGTAGCCCTACTAGTCCACACCCTCGCCTACGCCGGCTTCTTCGAGGACCCGATCACCTGGGTCCTGCTGGCGGTGGGCACCTCGCTGGCCTGGACCGACCCCGCAATCCGCGACCCCGCGTAGGGTCATCCCGTGTCCCAGAGCCCCGAAGCTTCCCCTCAGGGCATGTCGGGATACCTGCGCCGGCTGGCGACGACCGGCGCCGCTTATACCGCGGCCAGCATCATCTCGAAGGTCATCGCGGTCGCGTTGCTGCCGCTCTACACGCGCTACCTCACCCCAGCCGACTATGGCGCCGCCGAAGTCCTGTTCTCCGCCGTGGTTGCGATCAGCATCGTCGTCCGCCTCGGCCTGATCGAGGCGATCCTGCGCTTCTACTACCAGGAGGACGAGGACCCGGCGGCGGTTGTCCGCTCCAGCTTCGCCGGCCTCTTCTGGCTGGCGACGCTCGGGGCGCTTGTCCTACTTCCTTTCGCCGGACCGATCTCCGACGCGCTGCTTAAAGAATCGCCTCCTGGGCAATCCACCCCCGGCCTTGTTCGGATCGCAATCGGCGGCCTCTGGGTGCTGACGCTGTGGGAGTTCATGCTGACGCTGTTCCGGCTCGAGGAGCGAGCGCGGGCTTATTTCCTCGCCACGCTCCTCAATGTCCTCGCCTCGATCGCGCTCACCGTCGTCCTCGTCGTCGGCCTCGAAGACGGCGCCCGCGGCCTTCTCCTCGGCAGCTACGCAACTGGCGCCGCCTTCGTGCTCGGCCTGATCGTCTGGCAGTGGCGCCGCCTCTCGCTGCGTTTCGACCGCCAGTTGCTGCAGCGCCTCTTCCGCTTCGGCCTGCCGACGATGCCGGCCGAGGTCTCGCTCTACCTGCTCAACTTCGTCGACCGCCTGATCATCGTTCGCTCGCTCGGCCTCGCCGAGGCCGGCCTCTACTCGCTGGCGGTGAAGTTCGCGCAGGCGGTCAACGTCCTCGTCCGCGGCTTCCAGCTCGCCTGGCCACCGCTCGCCTACTCGATCCGCGACGACGAGGAGGCCCGCCGCGCCTACGCCGTCGTCGTCACCCTTTTCGTCGCCGGCTGCGCCTTCGTCGTCACCGGCATGTGGCTGTTCTCGCGCTGGATCGCCCGCGCCCTGGCCGCACCTGAATTCTTCGCCGCCTACAAGCCCGTCGGCCTGATCTCCACCGCCGTCACCCTCTACGCGCTCTACCTCGTCCTCGTCGTCATCCTCGGCCGTACCGGCCGCACCGAGTTCAACCTCCCGGCGGCGATCGGCGCCCTCCTCACCAACGTCATCCTCAACCTCCTCCTGGTGCCCGCACTCGGCATTGTCGGCGCCGCCCTCGCCCTCGTCGTCTCCTACCTGGTGGTGCTGGGTCTGATGTACGTCTTCACCCAGCGCCTCTTCCCGGTCCCCTACGAGTGGGGAAGGCTGCTCCGCGTCGTCCTCACCGTGGCAGCCCTCGTCGGCCTCGCCGAACTCGCCGCCCCGACCTCCGGCGCCGAGGGCCTCCTCATCCGCGCCGCCCTCTTCGCCGCCTACCCCCTTGCCCTCTTCGCCACCGGCTTCTTCAGCGAAGGCGAGCGCCGCTGGCTATCCCACCTCCGCCACCCAAGCGCAGTCCTCGCCGGCCTCACTTCGCTACGGGAACAACCTCCGGCAGTGGACGGAAAGGTGTCGGAGGTCTACGAGGTTGAGAGATTTGACGAAGACGTGCGCCTATAGGCACTCGTGTCACGGGAACGTCCAGCGGCCGGTTGCCAAGACGTGTACTGACACGTGTGTGAGGATGGATGACCGAGCTGAGCTCGTTACGAACTGGGAGCGGATCCAAGAAGGTCAGGCTCCGAAGGAGGTCCCACCGCCGCGATGAGTAGATCAGCCGAGATGATTTTCGCAGTCGATGCATCAGCGCTCGAGGGCTACTGGATCCGGGTCGAGTTTTCGGATGGCGCGGTGATGGACATTGGCGTCGAGGACCTACTTTCGCGAGGGGAGTCTTCGAGCCGATCCGGGAAAGTCGAAATCTGTTTGAAGAAGTAAGGGTGAATCCAGAATCGAGGGCGGTGGAATGGCCGGAGGAAATCGATCTCGATTCAGAAGTTCTCTACGGTCTTCAAGAGTCGGCATTCGGGACCCGCTTCGAGCGACGGGTCGTTCGTGGGCCGTCGCGCTCAACCGCTTGATCGGGAAGCCCGGTCTCGTAGCGATTCGCCGCGGTTGGGGAAGAGCGCTTGACGGGCGTGAGCCCAGTAGACGTTCGCCGGCTGACCTGGAATAACCGTCGCCGCAAGTGCGCGCAGGGCGTAGGACCAGGCGGTGAGGACGCGGACAGCCAGTGCTGCGCGGCGGCCGTGGTGCTTGCGCATGTAGAGGTCGCGGTTGCGGTGGAATTCGACGATGCGGGGGAGGCCCTTGGCGAGGTCGGTCGAGAGCTGGTCGTGATGGACGGCTTCAGCGCCGGGGACGTAGAGGGAGTGCCAGCCGGCTTCGCGCAGGCGCTTGGCGAAGTCGCACTCGTCGTAGTAGACGAAGAAGTCGGGGTCCATGTACTCGACTGAGGCCGCGGCCTCGCGGCGGACCATCAGCGCGCTCGACTGCGCCCAGTCGACGCTCCGCACCGTGCTGCCCTTGCTCTGCACGGTTAGCCAGCGGTGGAGGAACAGCGCCCCCGCCATCGCCGTCCCTACGTCCGGGAAGCGCCAGGCGCAGGGGACCGGCTTTCCGTCGGAGTCGAGCAACTGCGGAGTCGCTGCCGCGGCTTTCGGTTCTCGCTCCATCACCGCCAGCAGCGCCTCGACCGCCCCCGGCCGCAGTTCGGAGTCCTCGTTCAGCAGCAGGCAGTACTTCCCCTGCGCCTCGCGCATCAGGGTCGAGTCGTTCTCGGCCTTGCCCGTGCGCTGCTCCAGGGCAATCAGGCGGATGTCGCCGCCGAGTGCCTGCACCGCCTCGGCCGATCCGTCTTCGGAAGCGTTGTCGAGGACGAGGACCTCGCGCTCGACGTCGGGCGGATGCGTGCGCTCGATCGCGGCCAGACAGGCGAGCAGGTAGTCGCGGCCGTTCGTGTTCACGATGCAGTAGGAGAGCGTGGGCGACACGGCGGTCACGATAATTCGCCGCTGACCCGACGGGTTTCCTGTCGGGTCTTCCGCACATGAAGGTCCAACTCGTCGATCCCTCGGCGTTCACGCCGCCCTACGACCGCGCCCTCGCGGCCGCCCTCGCCCGCGCCGGCGCCGAGGTCGAGCTGCTGACCACCAAGTTCCTCTACGGGCCGGTGCCGCCGCCAGAGGGCTACCGGGTCAACGAGATCTTCTACCGCCGCTCCGCCTCCCGCGGTCTCGACGCGCCCGCGCGCCTGCCGTTCAAGGCCGCCGAGCACCTTCCCGACCTACTCCGCTTCCGCCGCGCCGCCGACGCCGACGTCGTCCACTACCAGTGGCTGACGATCCCGCCGCTCGATGTGCGCCTGCTGCCGCCGCTCCGCCCGCGCGTGATGACCGCGCACTACGTCCTGCCCCCGCAGCCGAGCCGCCGACAGACCCGCTCCGCCCATCGCGTCTTCGGTGCGATGGACGCGGTCGTCGCCCACTCCGAGCACGGCGCTGCCCGGCTCCGAGACGAGGTCGGCCTCGACCCGGCGAGGGTCCGCGTCATCCCCCATGGCGCCTTCGACTACCTGACGAAGCTGCCGGAGGAGAAGCCGCTTCCGGCCGAGCTGGAGGGGGCGGAGGGGACGGTGATCCTCTCCTTCGGCCTGCTCCGCCCCTACAAGGGGATCGAGCACCTGCTCGAGGCCTTCCGCCAGGTCCGCGACGCCGAGCTCTGGGTCGTCGGCAATCCGCGCATGGACGTGGGGCCGCTGCAGGAGCTGGCGAGCGAGGCGCCGGGCCGCGTCCGCTTCGTCACCCGCTTCGTCGACGACGCCGAGATCCCGGCGATCTTCCGCCGCGCCGACCTACTCGTTCTCCCGTACCTCGACGCCGAGCACTCCGGTGTCCTCTACACCGGCCTCGCCTTCGGCAAACCGATGGTGCTCAGCGCCGTCGGCGGCTTCCCCGAGGTGGCGGCGGCCGGGGCGGCGCACCTGGTGCCGCCAGGGGACACCGACGCCCTCGCCGAGGCGCTGACGGAGCTGACCGCGGACGAGTCCGCCCGCGCCGAGCTCGCCGCCGCCGCGACCCGCGCCGCCGCCGGTCCCTTCTCCTGGGACGAGGCGGCCCGTCGCACGATGGACCTCTACCGCGAGCTGATCGAGGCCCGCGCATGACCACCGTCGCCGCAATCCTCTTCTGGCTCAGCGCCGGTCTGATCGTCTACACCCACCTCGGCTATCCGCTGGTGCTAGCAGCCCTTGCCCGCTTGGCGGAACGCCGCAGTGAGGGTCAACGTCGTTTCCACCCGTTTACACGCAAAATGGGGGAAAAAGGTGGAAACCACGCAGCGGAGGAGATTCCGACGGTTTAGCAGATAGTTACCGCCTACCACCAGGATGAGGTGATA
>JBQCEW010000317.1:0-5839 GCA_051959815.1 Solirubrobacterales bacterium | reverse complement strand
TACACCCTGCTCGCCGAGTCGACGCTGCTCTTCGACACCTCCAGCTACAAGAACAGCGTCTGCCTCCGGCTGATCCTCGACCCCGAGGGGCAGAAGATGTCGAAGAGCCGCGGCAACGTCGTCGACCCCTGGGACGTTCTCGACGCGCACGGTGCCGACGCCTTCCGCTGGTACTACCTGACCGCCCAGCAGCCCTGGGCCGGCTACCGCTTCTCCGTCGACACCGTCGGCGAGTCCGTCCGCCAATTCCTCCTCACCCTCTGGAACACCTACTCCTTCTGGGTCCTCTACGCGAACGCCGAGAACCTGACCCTCGCGGACTTCGGATCGTCATCGCGTGGTTCCTTTGTCGTGTCGGAGCCGACAAAGGAACCACGCGATGGCCTGAATGACCTCGACCGCTGGGCGCTTTCGCGGCTGCAGGCGACGGTCGCGACGGTGCGGGAGCGGATGGACGCCTACGACTGCACCACGGCGGGCCGGGCGATCGCCGAGTACGTCGAGGAGCTCTCCAACTGGTACGTGCGGCTCAGCCGCCGCCGCTTCTGGGACGGCGACCGCGCCGCGTTCGCGACGCTGCGCCACTGCCTGCTGGAGACGGTGGCGATGCTGGCGCCGTTCACGCCCTTCCTCGCCGACGAGATCCACCGCAACCTCAGCGGCGAGAACGCCGCGCCCTCGGTCCACCTGCGCGATTTCCCCGAGGTCGATGAGGCGCTCGCTGATCGCGACCTTGAGCAGGGGATGGAGGCGGTCCGTCTCACTGTCGAGCTCGGCCGCGCCGCCCGCGCCCAGGCGAAGGCGAAGGTGCGCCAGCCACTGCGCCGCGCCGTGATCGTCGCCAACGAGGCCGAGCGGGCCGCGATCGAAGCCCGCGCCGGCCTCGTCACCGCCGAGCTCAACGTCAAGGAGCTCGACTTCGTCAGCGACGAGTCCGAGCTGGTCAGCTACAGCGCCAAGCCCAACTACCGCGCCCTCGGCCCCCGCTTCGGCAAGAAGATGCCGCAGGTCGCCGCCGCGGTCGAGGCGCTCGACGCCGCCCACGTCGCCGCCGTCCTCGCCGAAGGCGGCGAGATCGGAATTGCGATCGACGGCGCCGACCACAGCCTCGGCCCCGACGACGTCACCCTCGCCCTCCAGCCGCTCGAGGGTTACGAGGTCGAGGCCGAGGCCGGCCACGCCGTCGCCCTCCAGCTCGAGCTCGACGACGAGCTCCGCCGCGAGGGTCTGGCCCGCGAGATCGTCCACGCCGTCCAGAACGCCCGCAAAGCCGCCGGCCTGGAGATCACCGACCGCATCGCCCTCACCCTCGCCGGCGACCCCGACCTCCTCGCCGCCGCCCAGGCCCACCAGGATTACCTGGCCAACGAGGTCCTGGCCACCTCCGTCTCCTACGACGGCGCCGCAAACGGCGCCAGCGCCACGATCGACGGGCGCGAACTAAGCATTTGTGTCACTCGGGCCTGAGCAGAACCCGTGCAATTCCGCTTAGAATAATCCCGGTTTATTGTCTAATGTAGGGAGGGGTAAGTGAGGGCGGTCAGGGGCTTGGCGCTGTTCGCGACGATGCTCTTTATCGCCAGCGCGGTCGCCGCCTGCGGTAGCGGCGGCGAAACCACCGATCAGGTTCCCAAGACTCCTCAGGGCCTTGCAGAAGCCGCCGCCTTCGACGGCGTGCACGGCGGCGAACTCGAAATTGTCCTCAGGATCGACCGCTATAAACAGCGTGAAGCAATCAAAATGCGGATACTCGGCAGCTTTATGAAGGCAAGCGAAGGAAAGCTGCCTGAAATTGACACCGGGATGGAATCGCACGGCTCCTTTGCCGGACATGAAGTCGACTTCAATAGTGGCTACACGCTTACCCCGGAACGGCTCGTCATCTCGTACGGGCCGACGGAAGGGGAGCTGGTTTACCAACCGGACAAAGGTACGTTCGAAGAACTGAAGTCCAACTTCGAAGATGCCTTGGGAGAAGGTGGGGAAGGCGATGCCGGCGCCTGTCTGGGTGCCGCCGGTGACTTCAACCTCGCCAAGGTCCTGAATCACATTTCCGTTGAAGGCACGAGTGAAACGCCGGACGGCGCGCGGGTGAAAACCTTGGGAGCAGACTTAGACGTGCCTGCCGCAATCGACGAGCTGACCAAGCTGGGCGAAGACGAAGGATGCAGGGCACAGTTGGAAGCCTTGAGAGTGCCCGTCACCCAGCTCAAGGCGCTCGAAGAGCAGCTGAAGAACTCTCTTGCCTCCGCGCGAGTGAAGCTGGAAATCGACAAGAACGAGGTCATCCGCTACCTCCAGGTTCGCACGACCGTTGAACTCCCCGACAACGAAAAACTCGAAGCCGAATTTTATATACGCCTAAATAAGATCAATGAAGTGACGGAACTGCCGCAGCCGATCGGGGAACTGTCTATCGAGAAGCTCTTGAAGAAGTTCGGGGTCGATTTGCAGCAGGTCAAAGAAGCTGACAGCGGCGAAAGGCTTACCAGCGTCCTCGAAGCCGCTTATCGCGGCATGTTCGAAAAAGGAAGCCCGTAAGCGCCCTTGCGTGAAGCGGCTTACTCCGGCGGCGCTTCGCCGATGATGAAGTCCGATTTCTTCGAGTCGGAGAACTTCACCCAGCAGTGGTCGGGGGAGACGCCGGCGACCTCAATCAGGGCCGCTTCGATGCGTTTGGCTATCTCCGCCTTCTGCTCGTCGGAGCGGCCCTCGTACCAGTAGACATGAACGAACGGCATGCGCGTTCGTGGATCGCGAGGAGCGGCGCGCCGCTAGGCGAGCGCCGGCTCCAGCTCGGCCTCGAGACGGCGCTTCGGCATCGCGCCGACGATTTTCTTCGCGATCGCGCCGTCCTTGAAGAGGATCATCGTCGGGATCGAGAGGACTTCGTAGGAGGCCGCCGTCTGCTGGTTCTCGTCGACGTTGATCGAGACGATCTTGAGGTCGTCGCGCTCGGCGTCGATCTCCTCCAAGACTGGATGCACGACGCGGCACGGCCCGCACCAGGGCGCCCAGAAATCGACGAGCACAGGGCCATCGGCCTCGAGCACGTCTGATTTGAAGGTGGCGTCGGTCACGTCCGTCAATTTGCCAGTCACTTGCATCGCTCTCCCGGTCGCGGTGTTCAGCTCAATACTTCAGAAAGTATAGCGGCGTTGTCCAGCGGCAGATGGAGCGGCCCCGACGGCACCGCGGCCGAAGCGCAGCAGGGGCAGGCGCCAAATAGCCTCGGCAGCGATCGAGACATCCATCTTCGACGTCCCTACCCGCCGGTCGCGAAAAACGATCGGGACCTCGACGACCTCGAACCCGCAGCGGATCGCGCGGTAGGTCATCTCCACCTGAAAGGCGTAGCCGTGGGTGGCGATCTCGTCGAAGTCGATCGCCTCCAGCACCTCGCGCCGGAAGCACTTGAAGCCGCCGGTGAGGTCGCGCACCGGCACCCCGAGGACCAGCCGCGCGTAGGCGCTGCCGCCGCGGCTGACCGCCCGCCGCAGCGCGCCCCAGTCGCTGACGCCGCCGCCGTCGACGTAGCGGGAGCCGAGCACGACGTCGGCGCGCTTGGCGGCCTCGAGCAGGCGTGGCAGGTAGGCAGGATCGTGGGAGAAGTCGGAGTCCATCTCGAGGACGAAGCCGGCGCCGCGCTCCAGCGCGTAGCGGAAGCCGGCGACGTAGGCCGGCCCGATGCCTTCCTTGCGCGCGCGGTGGAGGACGTGGACGTTCCCGTGCCGCGCCGCCAGGCGGTCGGCGACATCCCCGGTGCCGTCGGGGGAGCCGTCGTCGACGACCAGCACCTGCGCGGTCGGCGGCAGCTTCGCGCGGGCGGCTTCGACCAGGGGCTCCAGGTTCTCCGCCTCGTTGTAGGTCGGCAGGACCAGCCAGGCGGGGCCGGCAGCAGGGGGGTGGCTCATCGCGCCGATGCTATTGCGGATTCACAAAGTCGAGCTAAACGAAACCTCGCCGTGCTCTGAGTCGATCGAGCCCACCACCCGGGTAAGTTCCCTCCGTGACCAACGCCGAGATCGCCGCCGCGCTGGAAGAGCTGGGGGTCCTCTACGAGCTCGACGGCGCGGTCAAATACCGGGTGCTCGCCTACGGCACCGCCGCCAAGGCGATCCGCGAGAGCCCGGTCTCGGTTGCCGAGCTCGCCCGGCAGGGACGGGCGACCGAGGTCCCCGGCGTCGGCAAGACGCTGGCGGAAAAGATCGACGCGCTGCTGGCGACCGGGGAGATCCCGGCTGCGGTGAAGCTGAAGGCGAAGTTTCCGCCGACGCTGATCGAGGTGACGCGCGTCCCCGGCGTCGGCCCGAAAACCGCGCGCCGCTTGTTCGAGGAGCTGGAAATCAGCTCGATGGAGGACCTGAAGGCGGCGGCCGAGGCGGAGAAGATCCGCGACGTCAAAGGCCTTGGCCCGAAAGCCGAGGAGAACATCCTCGCCGCGCTGGAGCGGCTGGGCGAGCCCGGCGAAGGCCCGGGCCGCCTCCTGCTCTCGAAGGTGAAGCCGATCGCCGAGGAGCTGGCGGCGGCGCTGCGCGAGCACCCGGCCGCCGAGCGGGTCGAGGTGGCGGGCTCGGTCCGCCGCTGGGCCGAGACCTGCAAGGACATCGACGTCATCGCCACCGCCGAGCAGCCGGCCGCGCTCGCCGAGCACCTCGCCGCGCACCCGCTGATCGCCGCCGCCGGCACGCCCGGCGCCAACGGCGTCCGCGCCCAGACCCACAACGGCGTCTCGGTCGACCTGCGGATCGTCCCGCCGGCCGCCTTCGGCAACCTGCTGCAGCACTTCACCGGCTCCCAGGCCCACAACGTGCAGCTGCGCGAAGAGGCGGTGGCGCGCGGGCTATCGGTCTCCGAGCACGGCATCACCGAGACCGAGAGCGGCGAGACCCAGACCTGCGCGACCGAGGCGGAGGTCTACGAGCGCCTCGGCTACTCCTACATAGAGCCGGAGCTGCGCGAGGGCCGCGGCGAGCTGAAGGCGGCGCGCGAGGGCAAGCTGCCGCAGCTTATCGAGCTCGGCGACATCCGTGGCGACCTCCACTCCCACACCACCCTCTCCGACGGCCGCAACAGCCTCGAGGAGATGGCCGCGGCGGCGCGCGACCGCGGCTACGAGTACCTGGCGATCACCGACCACTCCGCCAGCCACGGCTTCGGCGACCACGTCACCGCCGAGCGATTGTGGAAGCGGATCGAGGAGGTGCGCGCCTTCAACAAGGGCCAGAACAAAGACAACAAGGGCTTCCGCCTCCTCGCCGGCTCGGAGATCAACATCGGCCTCGACGGCTCGCTGGACTATCCCGACGATCTCGTCGCCGCCCTCGACTGGGTCGTCGCCAGCGTCCACACCTCCTTCTCGGTCTCCGAAAAGCAGATGACCGAGCGCGTCCTCGCCGCGATCGAGAACCCGGACGTCGACTGCATCGGCCACCTCACCGGCCGCCTGATCGGCCGCCGCGAGCCCTACGGCGTCGACGTCGAGGCGGTCGCCGAGGCCGCCGCCCGCAGCGGCACGATGATCGAGATCAACGGCAACCCCAACCGCCGCGACCTCTCCGACGTCCACGCCCGCCTCGCCGCCGAAGCCGGCGTGAAGATCGTCCTCAACACCGACGCCCACGGCGTCGACACCCTCGACAACATGGCCTACGCCGTAGCCACCGCCCGCCGCGCCTGGCTCACCGCCGACGACGTGGCGAACACGCAGCCCTGGGCCCAACTTAAGAAGCTGCTGAAGTAGTGACGGGGCCGCGGGTAAGCGCGGCCCCGTCGTAAACACCGAGTTATCTAATACCATACATTATAGTTACGCGACCCACCCGGTGGTTGGGGTTGT
>JBQCEW010000316.1:0-5178 GCA_051959815.1 Solirubrobacterales bacterium | reverse complement strand
TCTGCCGCCAACTGCGCTCGCGCAGCCAGGTGCCAATCATCATGCTGACCGCCAAAGGCAGCGAGACCGACAAGGTCGCGGGCCTCGAGGTGGGCGCCGACGACTACATCACCAAGCCGTTCTCGATGCGAGAGTTCCGCAGCCGCGTGAAAGCAGCGCTGCGGCGCTCGCGGATGAGCGGCCAGGCGGAGGACGAGGGCGGAGCGATCGAGTGCGGCGAGTTGACGATCGACTTCGACCGCCGCCTGGTCACCCTCGGCGACGAGGAGATCAAAGTCACCTACGTCGAGTTCGAGATCCTCGGCGCCCTCGCTCGCTCTCCCGGCCGCGTGCTGACCCGGGAGACCCTGCTCGAGCACGTCTGGGGCGACTCCGACTACCGCGACCCACGCACGGTCGACGTCCACATCCGCCACTTGCGAGAGAAGCTGGAGCGGGACCCGAAGGAGCCCGAGTACCTCTTCACGGTGCGCGGGGTCGGCTACCGCTTCCGGGAGTAGCTGATGCGGCGCTTGCGGCTCAGCGACCTCGCGAGCCGGATCACCCTGATCTCGATCGCGATCGCCGTCGGTGCGACCGTGATCGTCTACATCTACGCGGTTGCGATCGGCGGCTCGGCCAGCGGTGAGGACGCGGTCAAGCTGCAGATCCTGATCGGAGGGCTGATCGCGGTGGCGAACGCGACCGGCGTCGGCCTCTACTACACCCGCAGCGCAGCGAGCAACATCCAGCGGCTGCAGGAAGCGGCGCGCAAGGTCGCCGACGGCAACTTCGAAACGACGATCCCGGTCGCCTCGGCTGGTCAGCTCCGCGATCTCGCCCGGACCTTCAACGAGATGCAGCGGCGCCTGGCCGAGCTCGACAGCGCCCGCAAGCAGTTCATCGCCAACGCCTCGCACGAGCTGCGCACGCCGATCTTCAGCCTCGGCGGCTTCGTCGAGCTGCTCGAAGACGAGGATCCGAGTCCGGAGGAGCGGGCCGAGTTCGTGCGCACGATGCGCCAGCAGATCGAGCGCCTGACGAAGCTGACGGCAGACCTCCTCGATCTTTCCCAGCTCGACGCCGGCGCCGTCGTGATGCGCGTCAGCAGCGTCGACCTCACGGCCCTCGCCCGCGAGGTAACCAGGGAGTTCGGGCCCCGGGCCGATCGGCGCGGGTCGCGACTGCAGCTACGGACGCCCTCGCAGCCGGCGATTGCCCTCGGCGACCCCGATCGGGTGCGGCAGATCATCCGTATCCTGCTTGACAACGCCCTCACCCACACCCCTGAAGGCACCGACGTCACCGTGACCACCTACTCCGCCAACCGCCGCGCCGAGCTGACCGTCTCCGACGGTGGGCCGGGCATCCCCCAGCGCGTGCAGAAGCGGATCTTCGAGCGCTTCTACACGGCCGACAAAGCGGGTGGGTCGGGGCTCGGCTTGGCGATCGCGAGCGAGCTGGCGCAGCGGATGAACGGGGAGATCTCGATCAGCTCCAGCCGCCGCTTCACTGCCTTCACGCTCGACCTGCCGCCGGGACCGGCCGCGGCAGCCGCTGCCCGCCCCTCCCGCACTCCCGCCGGGGCCACGACGTGAGGAGGCTGAGCGCGCTCGCCGCGCTGCTGCTTTGCCTCGCCCTGTTGATCGGTTGCGGCAGCAGCGACGAAAACACCAGCGATACCGGTGGCGACCACGCGGCCGCGACGGCACCGGAACCGACCCCCGCCCCCCAGGTCGCGGTCGAGACCTCCAGCCCCGGCTTCGACGCCACCCGCGTCTACGAAGAAGCCGCGCCCGGGGTGGTAACGATCCGCTCTGTCTTCGGCGCCGGCGCCGCCGAGGGCTCCGGCTTCGTCCTCGACAAAGAAGGCGAGATCGTCACCAACGCCCACGTCGTCACCGACGAATCGAGCGGGGAACGCAAGGAGGCAGAAAACGTCTACGTCGAGTTTCCCGACCGCAATGTCGTGCCGGCCTCGATCGTCGGCTTCGACCCCTTCGTCGACGTCGCCCTGCTGAAAGTTGCGCCCCACGGCCTGGCGCTGCACCCGCTCGAGCTCGGCAACGATCAGGAACTGCGCGTCGGTCAGCCGGTGGCGGCGATCGGCAGCCCGTTCGGCGAGCAGCACTCGCTCTCGGTCGGCGTCGTCTCCGCCACCGACCGCTCGGTCAAATCGCTGACCCGGTTCGAAATCGCCGGCGCGATCCAGACCGACGCCTCGATCAACCCTGGTAACTCCGGCGGCCCCCTACTCGACGCCGGCGCTCGCGTGATGGGCATCAACCAGCAGATCGAGACCAACTCCGGCGCCAACGACGGTGTCGGCTTCGCCGTGCCGATCTCGGCGATAAAACGCTCGATCGCGCAGTTGCGTGAAAACGGCAGCGCCGAATACGCCTACATGGGCGTCTCCACCCAGGCGCTCTACCCGCAGCTCGCCCGCAAGCTTGGCCTCGACACCACTTACGGCGGCCTTCTCTCCGAAGTCGTGCCCGGTGGCCCCGCGGAGAAGGCCGGTCTCGAAGGCGGCGACGAAAAACTGCGCTTCCAGGCCGCCGAGTACCGAACGGGCGGCGATGTGATCCTCGCCGTTGACGGTCAGAAGATCGTCGAGGAAAACGATCTCGCCCGCACCATCGCCGCCCACCGGCCCGGCGAAAAGGTGAAGCTGACCGTGCTTCACGACAACAAGCGCGAGACGGTGGAGCTGACGCTGGGCAAGCGTCCGGACACCCCCTCCTCCGGCTGAGCGCTCTGCGGCGCATGTCGCCGCGCATCCGTGTAGAACTCCCTGCCTTGCTCCAGGAAGTCGCACTCGGCAACAAGACCCTCACCGACTACACCCACATCGTCGGCAAAGAGCTGACGGAGCAAATCCGCCAGCTCGCCGAGCCGTTGAAGGGCAAGCGGGTGCTGCACGTGAGCGCCACCGCCTTCGGCGGCGGCGTCTCGGAGATCCTCTACACGCTGGTGCCGCTGATGCGCGACGTCGGCATCGACGCGCACTGGCACGTGATCTTCGGCAAAGAAGAGTTCTTCAACGCGACCAAGCTCCTCCATAACTCCCTGCAGGGGGCGGAGGAGACGCTGAGCGACGAGCAGTGGGAGTGCTTCGACGAGATCAACCAGATGAACGCCGAGGGTTTGCAGGGCGAGTGGGACGTGGTGATCGTCCACGACCCGCAGCCGATCGGCCTGCGGCGCGGCGCCCTGGAGAAGGGGAAGCGCTGGATCTGGCGTTGCCACATCGACCTCTCGACGCCCAACCCGGCGCCGATCGAGCGGCTGCTGCCGATGATCGAAGAGTACGACGCGAGCGTCTGGCACATGGAGCAGTACGTCCCCAACGACATGGGGCGCCACCGCGACGCCGTCAACATCATCCCGCCGGCGATCGACCCGCTCTCGCCGAAGAACATGGCCTTCTCGCCCGAGGACGCCGCTTTCGTCTGCCGCCAGTTCGGGATCGACGTCGACCGGCCGCTGATGACGCAGGTCTCCCGCTTCGACCCGTGGAAGGACCCGATCGGCGTCATCGACGCCTACCGTCAGGTCACCGAGCAGGTGCCCGACGCGCAGCTAGCGATGGTCGGCTCGATGGCGACCGACGACCCCGAGGGCATGGAGTACTTCCAGAAGACCTTCGAATACGCCGGGGGCGACGAGGACATCAAAATCCTCAGCAACCTCAACAACGTCGGGGCGATCGAGGTCAACGCCTTCCAGTCGCAATCCGACATCTGCCTGCAGAAGTCGATCCGCGAGGGGTTCGGCCTCACCGTCACCGAGGCGCTCTGGAAGGGGCGGCCGACGGTCGCTGGCAACGTCGGCGGCATCCCGCTGCAGACCGAGGACGCCGTCAGCGGCTTCCTCGTCGACTCGCCTCAACAGTGCGCCGAGCGCTGCATCGAGATCCTCCGCGACCCCGGCCTTGGCAAGCAGCTCGGCCGCGAGGGCAAGGAGCACGCCCGGCGTCACTTCCTGACGCCACGCCTGCTGCGCGACTGGCTCGGCCTGATCGGCGACCTCGACTCCTGAGTCGCTAACGCGGCGCAAACTCTTCCGAGCCATCGCCGACAGGCGGGGCTGGCGGAGCAGGTTCAGGAGCCGGCGGCGGGACATAGGCAGCCGGTTCGGGTTCAGACACCAGTGGGGGCGTCGGCTTCGAGCGTTGCCTCTGACGGTGGCGCTCGCGAGGCGCCCTCGATCGCGTGGTTCCTTTGTCGTGTCTGACCCGACTTTCGAACCACGCTTTAGCCGAAGCGCGCTCCCTGGTCGCTTTCGTGGTTCTTTTGTCGTGCGTGACCTGACTTTGGAACCACGACTTTGGTGGAGGGGGTTTCGGCGGCGGCTCGGTAGGGACGACCCGCGGCAGGCCGACGTCGGGGGCCAGCGGGGATGGCTCTGGCGGCTTCAGCAGGGCTGGGAGCGCCTGCAGGGCAATCAGGGCGGCGATGCCGATCGCCGCGATCTTTCCCGCACTTGCCCATCGCACTCGTACTCCGCGCACGATCCCCTAAGGGCTCGACGGGCGGAAACTCTCCCCCCTCAGGCGAGGGGCGCGCGGACGGCCTCGATGTCCTGCAACTGGTGATCGACCCAGTCGCCGGGGTTGTGGGAGAAGATGATCTCCCGCAGGCCGTCGGCGCGGCGGCGCCTCTCCTCGGCGTCCATCGTCAGCGCCCGGTGGATCGCGTCGGCCTGCTCCTGGATGTCGAAGGGGTTGACCGAGAGCACGTAGTCGATCAGCTCCTGGTGGGAGCCGGTGTTCTCGGAGAGCATCAGCACCCCATCGCGGGTATTGACCGCGGGCGCCTCCTTGGCGACAAGGTTCATCCCGTCGAACAGCGAGTTGACCATCAGCAGGTCGAAGTGCTTGTAGCGGGCGACCGCGTCGTAGAAGTTCTCGTAGATCTTCAGGTCGATCGGCATCCAGTCCGTCGTCCCGTGGCGGTGGTTGACGACCGCCACCAGGGCCTCGATTCGCTCCAGGTACTCGGCGTACTCGGGCACGTCCTGCCTCGAGGGCTGGAGGTGGGCGATGAAGGTGACCTGTTCGCGGAACTCCGGATGCTGGGTGAGGAAGGTGTCGAAGGCGGTGAAGCCACGCAGCACGTTCTTCGAGAGGTCGGCGCGGTCGACGCGGATGATCAGGTGCCGGCGGCGGCGCTCGAGGACTTCGCGCTCGGCCTCGGC
>JBQCEW010000315.1:0-9337 GCA_051959815.1 Solirubrobacterales bacterium | reverse complement strand
CGGGGTCTTCGCGCTTCTCGCTGCGGCGCTCGAAGACCAGCGGGTTGAGCGACTCTTCGCTCTGCACCTCTCCCCCGCCCTTGAGGGTGAGAGCGATATAGGCGACGTAGGCGACGAGAAAGACGACGCCGACCGTAATCCGCAGCGGCGCCGGCGGTCCCCAGGCCAGCGCGCCGGCGATCGCGAAGAGGACGAGGAAGAAGAGGAGGTCGCGCTCCAGAGTCTCCCGGTGCACGTTGAGCTGCAGACCCTGGTCGCGTTTGTCCCGATACATGTAGGCGAAAAGCCCGACCAGACCCATCGCCAGCGTGCCCAGCAGGAAGGGAGCGCCGACGATCGCGCCGACCGCGACGTCTTCGGAGCCCTCTGCGGTGCCGACCAGGGCGACAATCGCGATCAGCGTCTCCGGCATCGCGGTGCCGATCGCGGCAAGGATGCTGCCGACTGCCCCTACCCCGACCTCGAGCTTGTGCCCGATCCACTCGATCGCGTTGGTGAACAGCAGCGCCCCGGCGAGGACGACGGCAAAGGCCAGGAGCAGGAGGACCGCGTCCATCCGGGCAGGCTATCCGCCAGCACAGCGTCAGGCGAAGTAGAACGCGAGCCCGAAGACGAAGTACACGGCGAGGAGTTGCACGCCCTCGAACCAGGTCGACTCGCCGTCGGCGGTGACGTGGTTGCCGACCAGGATCGCCAGCAGGATCGCCCCCAGCTCGAAGCCGTTGAAGACGAGAGCCAACGGATAGGGACCGATGAAGAAGGAGGCGATCACGAGCACCGGCGCAACGAACAACGCCACTTGGGCGCTGGAGCCGACGGCGATGTTGACCGCCAGGTCCATCTTGTCTTTCACGGCGACCAGCACCGCCACCCAGTGCTCGGCCGCGTTGCCGACGATCGCCACCACGATCACCCCGATGAAGAACTGGGACAGCCCGACCGATTCCGAGGCTTCGGTGATGGAGCCGACCAGCACCTCCGACATCACCCCCACCAGGACACCGGCGATCGCCAGCACGATCACCGAGGTGCGAACCGACCAGCCCCAGCTGTCCTCGTCCTCGTACTCCGGATTGAAAAGGTCGCGGTGCGTCTTCAGCGAGAAGAAGAGTCCGATCACGTAGGTGACGAGGAGGACGATCGCCACCGCCAGCGAGAGATGCTCGACGGTGCCGCCGTAGTGAATCGACTCCGAGCCCGGCTGCGGCAGCCCCTTGCCCTCGACCAGCTCGAAGATCGCCGGCATGATCAGGGCGCCGCCGGCGAGCATCAGCATCGTCGTCTGGATGCTGGCGCTGGTGCGGCTGAAATGCTGTTTCTCCCGCCCGATCCCACCGGCCAGCATCGCCGCCCCGAGCACCAGCAGCATGTTGCCGATGATCGAACCGACGATCGAGGCCTTGACCACCTCCTGCAGCCCCTGGCCGAGGGCGAAGAGGGCGATGATCAGCTCCGGCGCGTTGCCGAAGGTGACGTTGAGGAGGCCGCCGATGCCCGGGCCTGAGCGTGCCGCCAGCTCCTCGGTGGCGCGCCCCATCAGCGCCGCGGTAGGGACGATCCCCAGCGCCGAGGCGCCGAAGACGGCCGTGGCCGGCGCCCCGAGAAGGTCTAGGGCGACGGCGACCGGGATCAGGGGGGCCAGCAGGTAGGGCCAGCCCATCGGCGCCCTGAAGAAGGACGCGTCAAGGCGTGGCCCCGCCTGGTTCACGGCTGTGCAGTCCGCTCAGCTACTTGCGCAGGTTCGCGCACTTCTGCAGGTCGGCCGGCGTCTTGACCCCCTTCAGGCACTGTGCGTATTCGCGTTGGGCGGCTGCACTGGGACCCCCGCCCAACGACCCGCTGCTGAGCCCTTCCAGCAGCCCGCCGAGGCCTCCACCGCTGCCGGGTTCCAGCAGTTCGATCGGGTTGATGTTGAGCTTCTGGAACAGCGCTTCCAACGGCTTCGCGTTCGAGGGCGTGGAGAAGCTCTGCTGTTCGTTGACGCCGCTGAGCGAGATTTCCAGTTCCACTTCGACCTTTTCGTTCTTGGCTTCCGGCGGTTCGACCGTCAGTTCGATCGCGAACTTGCGGACGATGTGGTCGTCGCCGACGTTCAGTTCGACGTGCGATTTCTTGATCGCCTTCGAGAGTTCGCCCTTGGCTTCTTCGAGTTCATTCAGCGGCAGCGGGCCGGCCGCTTCGAGCTGCGAGCTGCAGGCCGGGTCTTCGGTCAGCTTGATCAGCGCGTCGATCGCGCCGGAGACGTTGAGGTCGCCGCTGAGCTTGGTCGTTGAGGTGCCGCCGACATCTTCGCTGCCTTCGTTTTTGAGGTTGTCGGCGAACTGGCTGAACTTGATGCCTTCCGCCGCCTTCTGACAGGCGGTCACATCGGCTTCGGAACCTTCCTGCTGCTGGGCCTGTTCGAAGGCCGACTTGAGGAACCCGAAGGTGGTCGGATCGACTTCGTAGGGAGTGCCTTCGTATTCGACGAAACCACGGTCGGTGAGGAGCGTCAGCTTGCCTTCGAAGTCGATGTTTTCCCCCTGGGCTTCGCCTTCGGCTTCGGCGGCCAGTTCAACCTGCGGAAGCTGACCCGCGGCGCCCGCTTCGAACGGCCCGGAGAGGTCGAGCTTGAATTCCCCGCCTTCTTCGCCTTCGGAATTGACGTTCATCGACATGTCGAATTCGCCGCTCTTCACGCCTTCGAGGCTGGCTTCTTCGACGACCTTCTGTGGGTCTTCGCTGCTGTTGTCGCTGCTGCCGCCACCACAGGCGGCAAAGATGCCAGCCAGAGCAAGCAGGGTCGCGAACAGCGCGAAGATTCGGATACGGCTCAAGAGATGGGGCTCCTCGTGATCGAAAGAGAACAGGACCGGCCACGGATTCTAGGCAAGCGCCCTCGCGTAGATCCCCTTGAGCAAGCCGGCGAGACCAGGCTGCCCGGCTTCGATCGCCTGCAATGGGTTGAAGCCGAGCTTCTCGATGAGCGCCTGGATCGTCTCTTCTCCCGTGCAGCCCGGCAGTTTGTCTATCTCGTTGACGTGGCTGACCCAATAGTGGAAGGCGACTTCGGATCGTCCCCTGCGCTTCGAATCGAGAACCGCATGGATTTCTAGTTCCCGGCGGATCCCCCCTTTATCGATCAGAGTGATGACTTCCCCTTTCTGTACGTCGCGTTCGAGCCTCTTGGCCATCACGGCCAAGTCTTTCCCAAGCGAGCCTGCCAACCGCAACTGAGCGCCACAACCCGAGTCCTCGATCAACTTATGGACGATGAGACTGAGGGCGGCGGGCTCGAGCTTTGCAGTGGTGGCGGTGACCCTGCTGCCGTCGATCGCGGTGGCATTGGGGTCCTGCTTCACGGTGGCGCCCGCAATCTCGCTTAGGTCGATCTCGTCGGTGGCCTCCAAGCAGGCGTACATATCGGCCGCAGTCCTGTCGCCGAGAGCCTGCTCGAAGCTCGAGAGCACAGGATCGAAGACATGCGGACCCATTTCGTACACCTTGCCGTCGTAGGTGAGCGCAGCGCGGTGCAATCCCGTGATGAGCGCAGTGCTCGCATTAATGTCCTCTCCGTGCATCTGCCCCCTTGCTTCCGCACCCATATCGACCCGGGGCACCTCGCCTTCTCCCGCTCCTAGGAAAGTCCCGACAAGCCGCACGTAAAGCTGTCCTTGCCCGCCAGGGTCATTAACGGACAATGAAGCTTCGACTTCGCCGCTCTTCACGCCCTCCAATCCCGGGATCCAGCCGGCTTCATTGGCACCGCTTGCGCTCCCTTCTTGCGGCGTGCTTCCGCAGGCGGAGACGCCAGCCATGGCAAGCAGCACCGCGAAGGGCACGAGGATGCGTGCACCACTCAAGGTCATTGGACCAGATACTTACAGCGAACTCCTGTGTTCGAAAGGGATCAGCGCAACTTCTACGTGGCCGCCTGCTGGTAGATGCCTTCGAGCAATCCCGCCAAGCCTGGCGCGCCGGCTTCGATCGCCTGCAATGGGTTGGAGCCGAGCTTGTGGAAGAGAACCTCGATCGGCTTTTCGCCGGTGCAGGGAGGCAGTTCGTCGATTTCGTTCACGTTGCTGATGCTGTAGACGAATTCGGCTTCGGTCTCTCTTTTCCCGCCTGAATCGAGAACCGCTTTTGCCCTCAGTTCGCGCAGGAGGCCGGTCCTATCGATGAAGGTTTCGACTTCGGCTTCTTTCATTCCGTCTTCGAACATTTCCGCCACCCCTTCCAGCGCTTTTCGCAGCGGCCCGGCTATCCGGAGCTGGGCGCCGCATCCCGGGTCTTCCGTGAGTTCACGGAGCGCGGCGCCCAGGCTGGAAGGCTTCAGCTCTGTCGTCACGGTGGTGACCTTGGTTTTGTCGTCCGCAGAGCCATTGGGATCCCGCTCGGTCGTCTTGCCGGCGATCCGGCTGAGGTCGATTCCGGCAGCGGCCTCCAGGCAGGCGTACGGATCGGCTGCGCTGCCGTCGCCCAGGGCCCGCTCGAAGCTCGACCTGACCGGGTCAAAGGTCTTGGGCGTCATTTCGTAGACCTTGCCTTCGCTGGTGAGAGCGGCGCGATGTGGGCCGGTGATGAGGGCGGTATAGAAATCGATCTTTTCGCCGTTCATCTGGCCGTTTGCTTCTACGCCCCCGTCCACGCGTGGCAGCTTTCCTTCCCCCGCTCCGAGGAACGACCCGAGAAGACGCGCATAGAGCTGATTGCCGCCGCTCGAGCTGTGCATGGTTAGAGAGGCTTCGATTTCGCCGCTCTTCACGCCCTCCAGCCCAGGAACCCAGCCGGCCTCGGAAGCGGCCTTTGCACCTTCCCCGTCAGACGCGCTTCCGCAGCCCCCTAGCAGAGCAACCAGGCCCAGACCTGCGATGAGCAGCATCAGGACCCAGCGCCTCATCTCGCCTTTTACTTCCCGTTTTGCCCGCTCAGGCTCTGGCTCAGGGTTTCAATAAAGCCCAGCACCAGTTCGTTGCCGTCCGCTGCCTTCAGGGCGCTCATGTCGATGCCGAACTGCTTCAGCAGAGACTCGAACGGCGTCGAGCCTTCGGGGAGCGGCAGTTCGGTCACTTCATTGGGCTGCCAGAGCCGGAAGCGGTATTCGGCTTCCAGGTTCGTGTCCTTGTCCAGTTGGTGCCAGCTCTGGTGCATCCCCAGGCCTTTGCCGTCGAGGATGAGTTCCCTGAGGATCCCGCGATTGTCGACCGCCACCACCACTTCGACCGGTCCTCCTATTTCTCCCTTCAGACGCTTCAGTTCGGGTATTGACGGCATTCCCAGGGCTTCAAGCTGTGCCGCGCAGGCGGGGTCTTCCATCAGCTGGATCGCCGCATCGAAGGCGCCCGGCATGTCGAGTTCGCCGGTGATGTAGGTCGATTTGGCGCCGTACCGATCTTCTATGCGGCCTTCGTTCTGGAGATGGGTGATAAGACCGACGAAATCGATTCCTTCAGCGGCTTCGAAGCAGGCCATCGCGTTGCCCGCTTCGCCCGGCTTCTGGACTTCCTGGTACTTCGACTTAAGTTCTTCGAACGTCGCCTTGTCGGGCTGATAGGTGTTCGGCACGAGGTAGACAACCGCCAGGTCTTTCAGCAGCGAGAGGCCGCTGCTGTGTTTCACCTCGCGGCCGCCGAGCCGACCGTTGGATTCGAAGGCGAGGTCCAGTTGGGGCGGGTTTTCCTTGCCGGCGCCCATGAAAGTGCCGATGATCCGCATGCTGGTGTTTTCCCCCGCGCTCGTGCGGGGTTCACCCGGTTTATGCGTCTGGATCTTTAGGAAGGTTTCCAGTTGGCCGCTGTGGACCCCGCTGAGGTGGGCGCTTTCGATCCACTCGCGCGGGGTTTCGGGCTTCGATTCTCCGTCGCCGCCCGATCCGCAAGCGGCCAGCATCAGCGCGATCACACCCACCAGGACGCCTACGACCAACCCCCGCAATCCCCTCATATCCCTCTCCTGAATTGGACAACAACGCGGGAGTATTCTAAGCACCCTTTACGTTTTTTGTCATTCGGAGGATCCCAAACTATTCGCCAGAATCGCCCCGCGATTCTTCGATTGGCGGCGGCTTGTTCTCGGTCGTCACGTTGGCGACAAGCGGGAACAGCAGCGCCCCGAGGAAGATCAGGGCGACGCCGGCGGCGACGAGCCAACGGGCGCCCGTCAAATGGCCGAGAATGCCCACTGCGAAGCCCCCCAGCATCAGCGTGATGTAGGGGGTCGGACTGTGGGGCAACAGTGCCGCCAGCGGCAGGATGAGGTCCGGCACGGGGGCGTCATTATCATCGCCCCGTGGCTCAAGGCTCCGTCGCAGAGGTGAAGCAGGCGCTCGCCGAGGTTGGATACCTCGCCGACGAGCCGGCTGCGTTGGTCTCCTTCCTCGCCCAGAAGCTGGGCAAGCCGGTGCTGGTCGAGGGTCCGGCGGGGGTAGGGAAGACCGAGCTGGCGAAGGCGCTCTCCCGCGCCACCGGCCGCGAGCTCGTGCGCCTGCAGTGCTACGAGGGCCTCGACGAGGCGAAGGCGATGTACGAGTGGAACTACCGCAAGCAGTTACTGCGGATCCAGGCCGGCGGCGAGGCTGGCTGGGAAGACGTCCAGGAGGACATCTTCAGCTCCGAGTTCCTGCTCGAGCGGCCGCTGATGCAGGCGATCGCCAGCCCCGAGCCGGTGGTGCTGCTGATCGACGAGATCGACAAGACCGACCAAGAGTTCGAGGCGATGCTGCTCGAGCTCCTCTCCGACTTCCAGATGACGATTCCCGAGCTGGGGCGGATCGAGGCGACGACGATGCCGATCGTCGTCCTCACCTCGAACGACTCGCGCGAGCTGACCGAGGCGCTGAAGCGGCGCTGCCTCTACCTCTGGCTCGACTATCCCGACATCGAGCGGGAGATGGAGATCGTCCGCCTCCACGCGCCCGACATCTCCGAGACGCTGGCGCGCAAGCTGGTCGAGGTGATCGGGATGGTCCGCTCGCTCGACCTGAAAAAGCCGCCCTCGATCGCCGAGTCGATCGACTGGGCGCGCACCCTTTTGCTGCTCGGCGCCGAGGACATCGACCGCGAGACCTTCACCCAGTCGATGTCGATCATCGTCAAGCACCGCACCGACATCGACCTCGTCGCCGAGCGAGTCGGGGTGAAACTTGCCGACCCCCTACGGGCCGAAGGCTGACGCCGGGCCGCCGGGGATGGCGGCGAAGCTGCTCGCCTTTTGCGAGGAGCTGCGGAGCGAGGGGGTCGCGGTCGGCACCTCGGAGATGCTCGACGCCTTCGCGGCGCTGAGCGAGGTGGGCTGGACCTCGCGCGACGACTTCCGCGAGGCGCTGGCGGCGACGATCGCCAAGTCCCAGGACGACCGCCGCGTCTTCGAGCTGCTGTTCGAGCGCTACTTCTTCCGCACCGCCGAGGCGGAGGCGGTGCAGCGCGGCGTCACCGAGCACGCCGAGGGCGGGCCGCCGTCCGGCGAAGGGGAGCGCTTCGACATGAGCGAGCTGAGCGAGGCGATCCGCGAGGCGATGGCGGCCGGCGACGAGGACCGCATGCGCGACCTGGCGCGGCTGGCGATCGCCGCCTTCGGCCGCGCCGAGGGCTCAGGCGTGGTCGGCGTCGACGTGCAGCGGATCCGCCGCACGCTGGGGTTGACCGCCGGCTCGCAGCCGCCCGGCGAGGACGGCGGCGAGCGCCCGCCGATCGACCGCGAGCAGCTGACCGGCTTCGAGCGTCATCTGCGACGCGAGCTCGAACGCGACCTGATCGAGCGCACCGAGACTCTGCCCCCCTCCCGCCCGCTGGCCGAGCTCGACCGGGCGTTGCCGACCAGCCCGACCCAGGACCTCGCCGCTGTCCACCGTGCCGTCTCGCAGATGAAGCGCCGCCTGGCGACGCTCGGGCACGAGCAGCGCGGCCGCCGCAAGGGCCAGATGGTCGACGTGCGGCGGACGATGCGCGCCTCGCTGGAGACCGGCGGCGTGCCGCTGCGGCTGCGCTATCGGCCGAAGCGGCCGCGCCGGCCGGAGATCTACGTCCTCTGCGACGTCTCCACCTCGGTCACCTCGGCCAGCGTCTTCTTCCTCTCCGTCCTCCACGCCCTCCACGACTCCTTCCGCAAGCTGCGCAGCTTCGTCTTCATCGAGCGGATCTCGGAGGTGACCGACGTCTTCGAGCACGAGCGCGACTTCGCCACCGTCGCCCAGCGGATCTCCAGCGAGGGCGGCGTTGCCGACGTCTCCGGCTACACCGACTACGGTCGCGTCTGGCTCGAGTTCCTGACCGAGATCTCCGAAGACCTCGACCCGCGCTCGACCGTGATCGTCCTGGGCGACGCCCGCACCAACGGCCGCGAGCCCCACGCCGAGGTCTTCGCCCAGATCGCCGAGCGCGCCGGACGCCTGTTCTGGCTTAACCCCGAGCCGAAGCTGTACTGGAACTACGGCGACTCGGTGATGGCCGCCTACGAGCGCTACTGCGACGGCGCCTTCGAGTGCTGGACGACCAAACACCTGGAGAACTTCGTGAATGTGGTCGCCGGCGCCTCGCCCGCCCCCGAATGAGCCGGGCGCGTCATCAATGAGCCGCGCTCTCTTCCTCCGCCACGGCGAGTCGGTCCACAACGCCGCCCGCAGCGGCGAGCCGGCGGCGCACTCCGAGGGCGACCGCCTCACCGAGAGGGGAATCGAGCAGGCGCACGCCGCCGGCGCCGCTCTGCGCGAGCACGGCATCACCTGCCTGCTCAGCAGCCCGCTGCGGCGGGCGCGGGAAACGGCGCAGGCGGTCGGCGACGCGCTCGGGCTCGAACCCGAGGAGATCGACTACACCGGCGAGCTGACCTCGGGCGAGACCTTCGAGCAGGCGGTCGCCCGGGTGCGCCAACTCAAGGCCGAGCTGGAGGCGGGCAAGGCCGGTGAGCTACCGCTGCTCGTCACCCACGGCATCTTCACCCGCTTCTTCTTGCTCGACTCGGTTCTCGGCGATCGCTTCGAGGCCGAGATGGCGGCCGGGCTCTGGAACCTCGGCTCGCACAATTGCGGGCTCTCCGTCTTCGCCCACGGCGAGAGCCGTGACCCGCTGGGCCAGCCGATCCCCGGCTGGACCTGCCTCACCTGGATGGAGCGGCCGTGGAATCGGCCGTGACGATCCGCACCGGGTCGTCGGGCGAGACCTGCCACTGCTCGTTGACGATCGCCCCCGCCGGCGGCGCTACCGGCCCCTCCAGCAGCGGGTCATCGGTCTCGTGCATCCAGGCGTCGAGCCGGCCGCGCATTTCCGCCAGCACCTCGGCACGAGCGGGGTCGTCGGCGACGTCGCGGCCCTCCTCCGGATCGAGCACCAAGTCGTAGAGCTGCTCCTCCGGCACCACCTGC
>JBQCEW010000314.1:0-3244 GCA_051959815.1 Solirubrobacterales bacterium | reverse complement strand
AGCGCTCCTCGAGCGCCCGCGCCTGCTCGAAGCCGATCTCCCGGGTGGCGTCGCTCACGGCGTGACCATCGTGCCGATTCCCGCGTCGGTGAAGAGCTCCAGCAGGAGGCTGTGCGGGACCCGGCCGTCGATGATGTGGGCGGACTGGGCGCCGCCGCGGATCGCGTCGGCGCAGGCCTGCAGCTTCGGCCGCATCCCCCCTTCCAGGCCCGCCAGCTTCTCGTCGACCTCGCACACCGTCGCCCGCGAGATCAGCGAGCCCTCGTCGCCGGGGTCGGCGAGCCAGCCCTCGACGTCGGTGAGAAAGATCGCCTTGTGGGCGCCGATCGCGGCGGCGACCTTGCCCGCCGCCTCGTCGGCGTTGACGTTGTAGGACTGGCCGCTCCGGTCGGAGGCCGAGGAGGCGATCACCGGGATGTAGTCGGCGGCGATGTGGCTGAGGACGTCGACGTCGACCCGCTCGATCGAGCCGACGAAGCCGACTTGCTCGGCGTTCGCGACCGGCTTCACCTCGAACAGGGTCCCGTCCTCGCCGGAGAGGCCGACCGCAGCCTGGCCGTGGCGGTTCAGCCGCTGGACGATTTCCGAGTTGAGCTTGCCGACCAGGACCATCTTCGCCACCTCGACGGTGTCGGCGTCGGAGACGCGCAGCCCCTCGTGGAAGCGCACCTCGAGGTCGAGTTTCTCCATGTAGCGGGTGATCTCGGGGCCGCCACCGTGGACGATGATCGGGTTGAGGCCGACGTACTTGAGCAGGACGACGTCGGTGGCGAAGGCTTCGCGCAGGCCCTCGTCGAGCATCGCTGCGCCGCCGTACTTGATCACGACCGTGCGGCCGTGGAACTCGCGGATGTAGGGAAGCGCCTCGAGGAGGGTGGCGACGCTGCCGCTGTCGTAGCGGGTGTTGTCGGTGGTGCTCACGTCGTGTATTCCGCGTTGAGCTTGACGTAGTCGTAGCCGAGGTCGGAGAACCAGACGTGGGCGCTGTGATCGCCGCGTTCGAGGCGGAGGCCGATCTCCGCCTCGGGCACGTCGGCGCCGAGCTCGTCGGCGTCG
This sequence comes from Solirubrobacterales bacterium, assembly GCA_051959815.1. Lineage (GTDB taxonomy): Bacteria > Actinomycetota > Thermoleophilia > Solirubrobacterales > 70-9 > VAYN01. The sequence continues at coordinate 2,188 of JBQCEW010000314.1, read as the reverse complement.
ATGTTCTCCGCCCCCAGCTCCTCCAGGTCCTCGCCGGCCAGCGCCGCGCCCGCGGACTGGGCGATCCGGCCCCAGTTAGGGTCGCGGCCGAAGAGGGCAGTCTTGACCAGGGGGGAATTTGCGATCGCCCGGGCAACCCGCTCAGCCTCGGCCTGGGTCGCGGCCCCGGTGACCTCGATCCGGCCGGTACGGACCGAGCCCTCGCCGTCGCGGACGACCTCGATCGCCAGCTGCATGAGTACGGCCTCGAGCAGACCCTCCGGCAATGGCTGACCGGAAGCGCCAGAAGCCTGCAGGAGGATCGTGTCGTTGGTGCTCATCTGGCCGTCGACGGTGATCCGGTTGAAGGAAGCATCGGTGGCTGAGCGCAGGAGCGCGTCGGCGTCCTCGACGACCGCGTCGGTCTGGACGAAGCAGAGCATCGTCGCCATGTTCGGCTCGATCATCCCCGCCCCCTTCGCCTGGGCGGAAAGCGTCACGCCACCGGCGCGCAGGGTGCAGCGCTTCGGCCAGCGGTCGGTGGTGAGGATCGCGTCGGAGAAGGCGTTGCCGCCATCGTCGGCGAGACCCGCGGCAGCCTCGGCGATGCCCCCGAGGACGGCCTCGATCGGCAGCGGCACGCCGATCGTTCCGGTCTCGGCGACGGCAACCTGCTCGGTCGCCAGCCCCAGCCGCCGGGCAGCCTCTTCGGACATCGCCAGGGCGTCCTTGTAGCCCTGCTCGCCGGTCTCGGCATTGGCGTTGCCGCTGTTGACGACCGCGGCGCGGACGCGGACGGCGTCGACCACCTTGCGGCAGACCCGGATCGGCGCCGCGGCCGAGGCGTTGCGGGTCAGCATCAGCGCCGAGTTGACCTCCTCGGAATCGCAGACGATTAGACCAACGTCGGTGCGGCCGCCGCCCTTCAGCCCGCAGTGGGCGCCACCCGCGCGGAATCCGGGTGCGAGCTGGTTCGGGTCGAGCTCCTCGACGCCCTCGGGGGCGTCGACCCAGCGCGACCTAAAGAAAGACGTCTTCTCGGTCGCCCCGCTCATAGCAACCCCGCCGTCTCGTCCAGCCCCAGCATCAGGTTCAGGTTCTGCACGCCCTGGCTGGAGGCGCCCTTCCAGATGTTGTCGATGGCAGAGAAGGCCATCACCCTCCCCCGCTCCTCGACGGTGACGTAGACATGGCACTCGTTCGTATCGCGGACTGCGCGCAGGTTCGGCGGCTCGTTGAGGACATGAACGAAGGGCTCGTCGGCGTAGCGGCGGTCGTAGAGGTCACGGATCGCGTCCCTCCCGGTCGGCTCGCTGAGCGCGGCGAAGCAGGTCGCGAGCTCACCCTGGTCGAGCGGCAGCAGATGCGGCACGAAGATCACCGGCGCGGGACTGCCGAGCGCCGCCAGCTCCTGCTCGATCTCGGGCCGGTGACGGTGTCCCTCGGTCTTGTAAGGGAAGGTGTTCTCGGTCATGTTCGAGAAGTGGACGAGGTCGTCGCTGCTGCGGCCGTAGCCGGAAGTCCCCTGCATCGCCGCGACGAAGACCTCGGAGAGGAGGCCCTGTTCGGCGAGAGGAGCCAGCGCCAGGACGCTCGCGGTCGGGTAGCAGCCGGGCGTTGCGACCAGCTTTGCTTCACGCAGCTCGTCGCGGTAGAGCTCGGAGAGACCGTAGACGCCGGTGCCGAACAGGTCGGGGGCGCCGTGGGCGCCGTACCAGCGTTCGTAGGTCTCGCGGTCGCGGAGGCGGAAGTCGGCGGAGAGGTCGACGACGAGGACGCCCTGCTCGCGCAACGCGGCGACGGTCGGGGCGGCGGCGCCGTGTGGGTAGGCGACGATCGCGGCCTCGACGTCGGGCAGCTCGTCGGTGTCCAGCTCGGTCAGCTCGATCGGCACCCGGTAGCGCGGGTAGAGCTCGTCCAGCCGCTTGCCGGCATCGCTGCGCGAGGTGGCAGCGACCAGCTCCAGCTGCGGGTGTCGCCAGACGATCTGCGCCGCCAGCGCGCCGGTGAAGCCGGAGGCGCCGGCGACCAGGACCCGCGCCGCGGGGTCGCCGTCGAGGGGTTGCGCGCTGAGGTCACTCACGGAAGGATCCGCCGATCTCGCCCAGCTTCGCCTTGATCGCCTCGCGCCGCTCGGCGACCTCCTCGTCGGTGAGGGTGCGGTCGGGTGCCCGGAACTCGAGGTTCAGGGCAAGGCTCTTGCGGCCCT
>JBQCEW010000313.1:0-9968 GCA_051959815.1 Solirubrobacterales bacterium | reverse complement strand
AGAGGAGCGCTCATCTCAGTCGCCACCGGCCTCACCTCCCAGCCAGTAGGGGTCGTCTTCCTCGGGCTCGCCCGGTTCGTCGGTCAGCGGCGCGAGCCCCTTCAGGTGCTCGAGGATGCGGTCGTCGAGCGTCTCCAGGTGCGCCGAGACCGCCGCCGGCTCGGCGCGCTCCACGGCCCCGGCCGAAGGACCCTGGCCGTTGCCCTCCGGCTTGTCGTGCACGTCCTCGACCCGAATGCCGCGCAGGGCGAAGGGGCGGCTGAGCTCGCCTTCGTGGGTGACCTGGGTGACGAAGTGAAAGCGCGGCAGTCCGACCATCACCGCGGGGCTCGGCTGGCCGCCCCACTCTTTGGTCAGCAGCGCCGCGGCGTGGGAGTTCAGCGCCGTGGCCAGGACGTGGGAGCGGTTGGTGGTGAGCGCGTTCAGGGTCTGGGTGGAGAGCCGCTCGGGGTTCTGGTTCAGGAGCACCGCCCGCAGGCCGAACTTGGCACTTTGCTCGAGCAGCGCGGCGAGGCTGCCCGAGCCGCCGCCGTCATAGCTCTGCACCTCGTCGAGGAAGACCCAGAAGGGCTTGCGCCGGCCCGCTGCGACCTCTCCCCGGCGCCGCGCGGCGTGGAGGAGGTCGAAGACCATTAGGTTCGCCACCAGGCGCTCCTGGATGTGGCTGGCGCCGGGGCAGGCGAGGACGATCAGCCCCCTGTCCATCGCCTCGCGGATGCGGAAGCTGCCCTCGCTCTGGCCGAGCAGGGTGCTCATCGTGCCGGAGAGCCGCAGGCGGTCGACGAGGTTGGTGACCGGGGTGATGGCCTCGGGACTCAGCACCGGGAAGCGGTCGCGCCAGAAGCGCTGCGAAACCCGCGGCAGGAAGGGCAGGCAGGCCTCCCGCCAGCCCTCGTCGGAGAGCAGCGTCGGCAGCTGGAAGATCGTCGGCGCCAGCTCGGGCGGCAGCACCTTCGCGATCGAGACCAGTGCCGCGGCGGCGTGGCTCGTCAGGTTGATCGCCCGCGTCGAGCGCTCGCCCCATTCGAGCACCGAGGAGAAGGCGTCGACCATCGCCGCGACCCGCTCCTCGCCGCCGCCGTCTCCACCACCGAGCTGGAAGAGGTTCCACCCGGGCTGGGCGGCGGCGTGGCCGGGGCCGAGGTCGATTTCGACGACCCGCTTACGCAGCTCCGGCTCGCTCAGGTAGGGCCGGATCCGCGCCAGAGCATCGCCGTGGGGATCGAGGAAGAAGCCGCCGTGGCCCGTGCGCACAAGGTGGACGAACTGCGCGATCGCCAGCTCGGTCTTGCCGTAGCGCGAGCGGCCGGCGACGTAGGAGAAGAAGGTGTCCTCGGCCCGCACCCCGAGCACACGCTCGGAGCCGTTGGTGCCGACCTTGCCGAGCGGGATGACGTCGGCCCTGCCGGGCTCGAAGGCGGGCAGCTTCGGCGCCGCCGCCAGCAGCGCGCCGGCCCGCGCGACGTTGTCGCCGATGCAGTGGACGCTCGGCGGCTTCAGGAAGCCCGCCATCTCCCCGGCGGTGAGGATCGCCCGCCGCGGCGGGCGGAAGAGGCCGGTGTCCATGCGCCGGTCGAACTGGCGGCGGCGCAGCGGCATGTCGGAACCGAGGAAGGAGAGGCCGCCGAGCGCAAGGCCGCGGGCGCGCAGCCAGTTCTGGGCGGCGAAGGGCGCGAAGCCGTTGAGGATGAGGTTCATCGCCGACTTGGCGCGGGCGCGGTCGGCTGCCCGGCAGCGCAGCAGGATCTGCGCCTCGAACAGCGTGCCGGCGTCGCGCAGTTTCTCCTCCAGCGCTTCGTTCACCATCCGCCGCTCGAGCAGCCGGTCGGGGTCGGGCCGGCCCTTGCTGCGCTCGTTGCCTTCAAGGCGCTCCAGCAGGCTCGGGCGCTCCCCGTACTTGCGCCGGGCTCGCCGCCGCAGCGATCGGCGCAGGCGCTCGCGGCGGCGGCCGGAGGCGGGCAGCAGGTCGACGCAGATGCTGACCTGCTCTCCCTTCTTCGGGTCAAGGACCGAGAGGGCGGAGGCGAAGGGCTGTAGCGGAGCGGGCGAGCACGAGCTCGGTGCGCACGGAGGCGAGCTCCTCGCTCCCGCACTGCTCGCCGAGGCCCTCCGGCACCTCGCGCAGCTCGATGCCCTCATAGGCGCCGAGGGCTCCGCGCAGCAGCTTCATCGAGCGCTCGGGAGCGCTCAGCAGGTAGAGGAGGCGGCCCTCGGCGTCGCAGGTCAGCCGCACCCGCACCGCCGAGGCGCGGCGGTCAAGCCAGCCGAGCACGCTGCGCTGGGTGCCGGCGAGCTCGGCGGCGAAGCGCAGGACCGCGTCGGTCTTCGGGTCGAAGTCGTCGGCGGGGACGACGGCGACCTCGCGGCGAGTCTGCAGCGTGCGGTTGGTCGCGAGAAGCCGCTGCATAGCCAGCGCGGAGGCGAGAGCGAGGGCGCCGAGCAGAACGAGCGCGAGCGAGCCGGCGGCGGTGAGCACCTGGCCTGCGCGAATGCTCGAGACGGTCCGCCAGACAGCGATGGTGATGGCGCCGAGGAAGATCAGGATCATCGGCCTCGGGTCCTGTGGATTGCCCCGGTTCATGGACCGACCTCGACGTGGAGCAGAGATGTCGGCAAAACGCAGACGCCGGGAGCGCGCTGGCGCTGCGCCCTGGCGGCGAGATCGGCCCGACTCGAAGCGGTCGGATAAGCGGTCGGTTGTTCGGTGTGGTGTGCGAGGGAACGGACGAGCTCAGAAGCGCCCGGATCGGTCCTCCAGCGGCTTTGAAAAATATTCATAGCTGCCGGAGTAGCTCTGTGGAATCACGAAGTCAAGTCGAAAAACGCGACTCCGGTAATCGCGTGTAATCCCTGCTAATCCGCGCACATAAATGTTTTGGGAAGGATTCCTTGTTGAAGCGGGAGCGCTTCGCTGGAAGGCGATCTCAGAGACTCAGATCTAGCTCTGCGCGAAGTCCTGCAACTGCCTCGGGAGCGACGCACGTTGCGCTTAGTGCTGCGAAGGTTGGAGGAGCGTCAGTTGGCTCCCGCCAGCCGCAACGTTTTAAATTCTCGACCAGGAGGGCAGGCTCGCCTACCAGCCAACGGCCGTCGTCGAAGTAGGCGTAAGGGAAGACAGGCGTACGCTCGTCCCATAGGAACGGCAGTCTTCCGAGGGGCCGGCGAAATGAGCGCATCTGACCTGGGGCGATCGAAGCGTCCTCGCGAGTGATCGGTAGCGAGAGATAGGCGCGAGTATCAGCGGGAATTCCGCTCCCGCTGGCGTCGGCGACGAGCTTCGCGAGTTCGACGGTGCCAGGCATCGCCAAGCCCACCTCCCGCAGTACTGCTCCCCGGCCCTCCCCTCCATTGATCACCTTGACGCCGACATACTCGCCGCTCTCGCCGAGGTTCCAGTCGAGCCACGCGCTGAGATGGGGACGCGGCACCTCGGCGCGCCGTGCAAGGCGCTCAAGTTCATCCTGGTCGGCCGGGACCGTTAGGCCAGGGCGACGAACAAAGACTGCTCCGGCGGCAATCTCGGCGCCATTCTCAGGGTCGCTTGATCCCCGCTGCATAGAGAAGGTCGGGTCACCCCAGCGCGGTGGTTCGACGACAATCGCGAGTACGCGGTTGCCATCGACGCTGAGGTAGCTGGGCTGCCAACCGAGTTCAGATCCAGTAAAGGGATCTAGCTGTTGGACCAGAACGGCTGGATCTACGTCGGGTGCCTGCCCCCAGATTCCGGGCTCTACGCCGATCAAAATCAAGCCATACCCTTTGTAGGTTCGCGCGGCCTGATCAGGGTCGCGGTTCGAAAAGCCGATGATGTGTCTGGCGAGACCAGCGCGGCGCGGGCGGTTATCGAGCGGCCATTCGCGCTTCCACTCAAGCGCGAGAGTCTCAGTCTCTTCATGGCCAGCATGAACGAGCCGGACCAGGTCGGAGAGGTTCATCTCTCCGAGGCCATTCAAATAGGGATTGAACCCGCTCATATTCCTCACCGGCTTCTGCTGTGTTCTCTCTTCGAACTCTCTTCAGGGATTGCTATCAAGGGGGAATGACGCAGCAGGGAAGCGATGACCCGCTGACTGCCAAGGAGGGCGCTCTTGGCGACGCTCTCAGTGAGCTAATTGAGGTCTCATCATTGGAGCAATTCCAGGCGCTCATTACTCGCCGTCCGGAGTTGCTCGACGATGGCTTTAGCGAGATGCTCGATGCAATTGCGGCTCACGACGGTCGCGGTATCAACCTGCGTCGCCATCAGCGCCTCATTGCCGCCGCCCGCGTTAACCCGGAGGGCGCTTGGCGACGCTTTTCCGAGGAGCTTTCTGCTGCCGATCGCACGGGCAAGGAACTCGAGCCCGTGATCGAGGCGATCGAAGCGGCACTTGGGGCCGAACGCTATGCGGAGGCAATTGCCGTCGCTGACGAGGCCCTGCCGCGAGCGCGGGCCGCTGAGCTCGGAATTCTTGTTGCCGTGCTTGAGGCTCAGCGGGCGGGGGCTTACCTGCAGATCCCCGAGGGCGATCGCGCGGCAGCGATCGAGGAGGCCATCGGAGGCTTTCAGAGAGCTTTGGCCGGGACGATGGAGCAGGAGGATGCAGCGAGCATCCTTGGCCAGCTCGCCATCGCCTTCGCCGAGCGTCCAACCGGAGATCCCGCCGAGCACACTGAGCTTTCGATCGCTGCATTGCGTGATGCCTTGGCGCTTGTGGAAGACAGCGGCCAAGAGGAGCCGCGCGACACGATCCGGCTGAACCTCGCTCACGGCCTCCTGCGTCGAGAGCGCGGTGATCGGGGTGAGAATCTGCGCGAGGGGGTGGATCTCTGCCACGCGATTCTTTCTGGCCGTTCCCCCGAGCGGGACGGCCCCATATGGAGACGCGCGCAGATGAACTTGGCAGCACTCTTAGGTGAGCTGGAGGCGAACGGCGACCAGTTGAGTGCTGAGGACGGTGCTGATGCCGCCTATCTCTCGGTGATCGACGCTCACGGATTCATCCCTGACTGGCAGGTGGGAATGGCGCATTTCTCTCGCGGTCGCCGCATGCGCATTGCGGCCGAAGGCAACAACGAGGAGCACGCGGAAATGGCTCTATCGGACCCCACGCCCGAGGAGATTGCCGCGCGTGAGGAGCAGCGGCTCGCTCTGCTTGAAAAGGCAAGAGACCAACTCGAAGCGGCTCGGGAACTATCCACCGACGACCCTGACCCAATGCGGGTCGGAAGGATCTATCGCGAGTTGGCGGATGTCCTCGATCAGCTTGGTGAGACCGACGAGGCGATCCCTGCCGCCCGCCGGGCGGCCGAGCTACTGCCACTTGAGCGCGGTCCGCGCGAATCTGTGACGGCCGCCCGGCACTTGGGTCATCTACTTGCAATGCATGGCGAGGACTGGGAGGAGGCAGCAGACGTCTACCGCGCGGCGGTTGCTGCCTCCGATCTGATTTTCCACGGCCGCTTGGAGGGGGACGACCGCGAAAGCGAGGCACGGGCCACGGGAAACCTGCCACGGTGGGCGGCCTTCGCGATCGCTGCGGCCGGCGAGCCCTGGGAGGCGATGGCAGTGCTCGAGGGTGGGCGCACCCGGGAAATGCGTGCGCGGCTGGGTCTTTCTGTCGCGGAGGCCGACCATTTCGATCGACTGCCGAATGAGCTCCGAGACGCGTACACCGAGGCTCTCGCTGATCTTCTGTCCTCCCCGTTGCGGGAGGCAGCCTCGGCGGCTACCCGGAGGGTGCAAGAAGCGCTAACGGCAATTCGTGAGGTGGAGGGATACAAAGGCTTTGGAATGAAGGTGGGGGCAGAGGATCTGGTCGGCGCCGTGGAGCCCGGTTGGCCTCTTCTCTATGTCAACCCAACGCCCTACGGCACCTCGCTACTGGCACTCAGAAGCGAGGACGGGGAGCCGAAGGCGGAGAGGCTGATTCTGGAGACGCCAACGGCATTGGAACTGTTCATGCGCCTACTGGCGGGCGAGGCGGCGATCCGCCCCGATTTGCTCGATTCAATGGAGTGGGGCTCCTACCTTGCCGGCGTCATGGGAGTAACGCCAGAAGACCGGGACGCGGAGGTCGACATCGAATCTGTGCTGCCCTGGCTTGGAGAGGCGATGGCGCGGCCGATTGCCGATTTTCTAGGCGAGCTGGGCGCGGAGGGCGTGACGCTCGTGCCTTGTGGGCCTATCGCCCTCGCCCCCTTGCACGCGGCCTATTGGGAGGTCGAGGGGGACGCCTGCTGTCTGCTCGATTCTTTCAACGTGCGTTATGCGCCTTCGGGGGTTCTAGGCGCCACCTGCCTCAGACGTGCAGGGGAGCGCGCAGCTGCGCCGCTGAGGTTGATTGCGCTCGCTGAGGAGGGGCTTGAAGCTGCGATCCCCGAGGTTGAAGAGATCTGCAAAATGTTCCCTCCCGAGTGGCGGCTATGGGCGTCTGGAGATGAGGCCAGCGCCGCTTTTTTGCATGAACATGGCGCGGCCGCAACGCACCTGCACTTTGCTTGTCACGCCAGCGCGGGAACCTGGGGCCAAATGAGACCGGAATTCAACTAGGCGACGGGTTTCTGCCCGCGGTTCAGCTCACGGAACTCGGTGAGCTCCGGGCGCGAGTAGTCAGTGTCTCCGCCTGCCAGAGTGCCGTCCTGGATCTCGGCGATCTTTCCGAGGAATACTTCTCGATCGGCGGCGCGATGATTGCTGGCGGAGCGGCGTGCGCTATCGCGACCCTATGGCCGGTGCGGGACGACTGCGCGGCCCTTCTGATGACCCGGCTGTATGAGGAGATGATTGGAAATGGGTTGCGTCCGCCCGAGGCACTGCGCAAGGCGCAGTTATGGCTCCGGGACCTGAACGGCGAGGATCTTGAGGACTATTTGGCGAGCCATACCAAACTGCGCTCTGAGTTCCACCGTCGCGCTGCTCTGCGGGATGCCAATGCCCTTCGTAGTGCATCCCCCCAGCAGGTGACGCGCCCATTCAGGGGGGCCGACTGCTGGGCGCCATTCATCGCGGTCGGTGCCTGATTCACCGCGTGCCTATCTGCTGCCGGGAAAGAGCCTGAGCTTGATTCAGGAAGAGGGGTCCTCCTGGTCTGCGACCCCGCTGGACCATTGCTCAGACCGTTCCCTCAGTTCTTCCTCCTCAATCGTCCGCCTTCGTCCAAGGCGATCGACCCATAGACCCAGTCGGTCTGCAAATTCCCTCTCGCGTTTCTCATGGAAGCTGGCTGGCTCCTCTCGCCAGGCGAATATGTCCGCACCAGCGGGCCAAGACACATCTGAGTCAAAGAGAAACTCGGCGGTTAGTGCGAATCGAGGCTTACTGGGCAGGGCACGAGCTGCTTCGCGCCATATGGGCGGGCAGTCCATGGCCCGATCAAGGGTGGCCAGGAAAGTCCAAGGGCAACCCAGCCGCTCAGCCAATCGCTCCAGTTTCTCCATCTCGACTGGATTGAGGCCAGCGCCGCGCCGCTTGCACTCGCCGATCACGAACTCTCCATCACTCTGGACTAGGAGCAAGTCAGCCTCGCCAATCGGATTCGTCTCACCCTTCTCAAAGAATTCGACTCCGGGATAGGCACCGAAGAGGCGTGACGGTTTGTCCATGAATGGCCGGAAAAGTTCCGCAAACCATCGCATCGCTAAGAGTTGAACCAAGGCGTCGTGCTCCATTGCCTGCAGAACGGCTTGACTCGCTCGGTAGGCGAATGGGAGCTCACCAGGCGGATAGGGGGAGGAGATCTCCCGTCCGCAGCCTCGACAAACTGGGGCCGGTCCTAGCTCCTCGATCGTCCGCCAAGACCTTGCTCCGCAGTGGCCGCAGTGAACCCTCGCTCCACGAATAAGGAGCTCTCTCTCCTCCGCCCAGCTAAGCCATGCCTCGCCCCCTTCCCGACCCAGCATTTGGACGAGCGCGCTGAAGGTGGTCTCCTGTTGTTCATCGTTCGTGGCAGAGAAGTGAAGGTCAGCAATGGCCTCTTTGAGAAGTCGCTGGTCTTCTTTTTCCATTGCAGCTCCCATCTCCCGAAGCTTGCGTCTGAACCACGTCATCCCAGACCGCTCGCTGAGCCGATAGAGAAGATCGGCCAAACGTTCGGACCGAAGTGCGCTCAGGCTGGCGATCGAACCGACTTGTTCGAGTAACGCGGCTGCCGCAAGCCCTGCGGAGCTTCGCTGTGCTCGTAGGCCTCGGTCTAGGGCAAGCGCCTCAACGACCATCCACCCAGATGGCCAGCGGATGGAGGTGAGTGAGTCGCTGCGAGATTCGGGGAACTCAAACCCCCCGCCGCGAAACCCTGCGGCAAACGAGTACTCGGGCTCCAACGAGCGACTCGGGGGAATGCGCTTGTCCCGCAGGCCAAACCGCGCTATGCCGACAAAGTCGTGCATCCGAGACCGTCGCTTTCCGAGCGCATCCCTATCTGCGGGATCCCACCCGGAGACGGTTGCTTCACCATCGACGAAGTTCGCGATGTCGAGGCTGCGTCGGGTGGCGCGGTCGGAGTCGCGCAGTACCTCTTCCGGCGAGACCACTGACCAGAGCGGGCCCGCCACATTCGCGATCGGTCGCAACGTGTCCAACGGGATGCTCGCGCTGGTGATTGCGCACCGATCGTGGCCCAAGGTCCACATCTGGAAGGCGAACTCGTCCTGCCAATGTTTCAGCGCGCTTCCCACGTCGGCGGTTGCCGGGATCCCCAGCGGCAGGCCGTCCGGAAGGCCGTTAGCCATCCGGAGATTCCATATAAGGGCAAGGTCCTCGACGCTTCCTGGCTCGTAGACGACCACGATGTTCGGCCCGATTTGTTGGGCGATTTCGTTTGGATTGGGCAGGAGGGGCGGCCCTTGGATGCTCCCCGATCGCGCCGCTCGGCTAATTCCGAGCAGGGCCATGCTCATCATCGCGGGCGTAGTTGAGTTGTGGACCCGAAGCCGCTGCAATAGGTCTGCCGGGCCTGGTGCTGCGACCTCCTCTCGGCGAACGTTGAGGACATCCTCCCAGCGAAGTCCCTTTCGGTACTGGTACCGCTCGACCAGGTGCGCGTCAGGGGCATCAGGCCAGATACCCAGCGCAGTGGCATATGCAACGAACCAGTCATGATCCTGGGGAAGGCGCGCCAGGGCGACCGGCATCCACTGATCCCGCTTGGTCGGCGCAGCGTCCAAGACTGCGACCACGAATTCCCCAAGTTCGTGCGGAGTGATCCGACGGTCGCTCCCGCGATAAGAGAATGTCTCGGATATGTCGCGGTGCCAGAGTTGGTCAATAAGGCACCGGTCGAGAAAGGCCTGCCAGCGGCTGCTCAGTGGAATATGGCCAGCGGTTGCTGGTAGGAGAGGGTAGGAAGCACCGGCCCAGAGCTGGCAAGCGTGTTCAATCGCGGCAGTAGCGTCACTGAGATCGTCGGAGTTGATCGCCAATGCCGGTCGCTTCGGGCCGAGCCGGCGTTCGACTCCGTGCAGCCCTTCGAGGCGTCGATCGTCCAGTAGCTCCTGAAGCTCCATGCCTGGCATCGTTTCAAGGCTGTCTGACAACGAGGCTTCAACCCCTCGCGGATCTGAGCGTCCTACATCGGCCCCGAAAGTGGCTTGCCGGTCGTCCACCACTTTTCGAACTTCTCGCGCCACGCGGCAGCGTCGGCAAAGGGAAGGTCGACGGCGGTGGACGCCGGGCTCTTCTCCTTCAGGAAATGGTTGAGCGATGCTCCCGTCAGAACGCCGGTATCGCCAACGAGCCAAGGCCGATCATGGACGGTCGCCGAGCCATTGGGCAGGCCGCGAACCTGAAGATCTGGAGCCTTGATGCTTTTCAACACCTCCAACCCGGCCGGCGGTTCCTTCGCGGTAAGCGCACGAACGGGGCGCCGTAGGTGAAGCAAGAAGCGAATCACTCGTTCTACGACCTCTGGCTTGCCATCTAAAAGGTATGGGTCGAGGAGTAGCAACTCGCCCGCACGCGCCGAAAAACGCCACCTCAGATAATCCTCGAG
>JBQCEW010000312.1:0-3126 GCA_051959815.1 Solirubrobacterales bacterium | reverse complement strand
GGGGAGGACCGTCCGTCTTCAACAGGCGCTCGACCTCCTCCTTGCTCGGCGTGTAGCCCCGCTTGACGATCACCTTCGGCGAGGACTCCAGGACGGTGGGGTCAGTGTCGGGCAGTTCGTCATCTGCTTGGAAGTGGCGGTAGAGAAACCGGAGCGCCGACAGGTAGCTCTTGCGGTAGGAGGGGGACCACCCCGGACCCTCGCGGCCGTCTGGATAACCGCGAGCCTTGCACCACTCACAGCGAAGCCGAGCGGGGTCGGGGTTGCGGCCTCCCGCCTTCTCCAGATGGCCCATAAAAAGCCGCACCTGCTTCTTATTCGCTCTGTAGAAGTCGGACTTGTGAACGCTCGCTAGGTACTGGGCGAAGTGGGCGAGGTGATCGCGGTAGCGCTCAAGGGTCGAACCTCCGACCCCGGCGTGGTTGCATTCAATCGCCTCGCAGATCAGTTGCTCATTAGTGAGTCCCATGCGTAGCTCCTCGGACTGATCGAGGAACCGAGCAGGGGCATCTTCAAGCTCTGCGATTCGCTTCGCCGATGGAGTATCCACGCAGTAGAAGTGCGTTTTGGGCGCCAACTGCCCCGCCCAATTCGTCCCCGGTCTGAAGTTGCTCGAATGCTTGCTGCCGTCATTGCCTGGCTCCTCGGAGTTTCCGAGCCCGGCGGTCTTTCGAGCTATAGAGCCAAATCCGCGACTGGTTTCGAACCACCCTCCGATTTTTGGCTCTGCCAAGGGGATCGAAATGGGCACGGCTGGTTTCGAACCAGCGACCTCTCGCGTGTGAAGCGAGCGCTCTCCCACTGAGCTACGCGCCCGGGAGGCTGATGATACGACGCTCGGAGGGGCGGGGTGAGGCTGGTTAGCTGACAAGGCCGGGCTGGGGGATTGGGCCCTCTCCCTCGGGGAAGGGGCCGGTCGGCTCCGGCTGTTCGGCCTCCTCGGCGAGCGCGTCCTTGCGCAGGGCCATGGCGACGAAGGGGTAGACGAGGGTCGAGAGCATCGCCGCGCCGACGAGGCCGGCGGCGGTCGAGGCGCGCATCTTGCCGGCGTCGATCGCGATCGTCGTGATCGCGACGACGAGGGGGAGCTCGGTCGCCGAGTAGAAGGCGAGGGCAGCGCGGTCGCGGAGCCTGAGCTTGCCGCGGTAGAGGAGCAACGCAGGGAGGCCACGGACGACGAGGAAGAGGACGAAGAACATCGCCAGCTTGCCGAGGGCGGCGGCGGAGCCGAGGGCGGCGAGGTCGAACTCGATCCCGCTGGTGACGAAGAAAAAGGGGACGAAGAAGCCGAAGCCGACCGCGGTCAGCTTCGACTCGAAGATCGTCAGCTCGTGGCCCTTCAGCGCGGTGCGGGTGATCAGGCCGGCGACGAAGCCGCCGAGCAGCACGTCGAGGCCGAGGTTGCTGGCGAGGAGGACCAGCCCGAAGACGAGGACCACGGTCACCCGCACGGCCAGCTGGCTGCTCGCCTCGAAGGTCCGTTCCAGCGCCGGCCAGCCTTTCCAGGCCAGCCGCACCGAGAGGATCGCGACGGCGATCGCCAGGGCGATGAAGGCGATCAGGATCGCTCCCTCCCTGAGCGGGCTCTCGGTCGAGAAGAAGAGCGTCACCAGCAGAATCGGCCCGAACTCGCCCGCCCCGCCCGCCGCCAGCAGGTAGGTGCCGAAGGGGGTCTTCAGCTCGCCGTTGTCCCGGAGGATCGGGATCAGCGTGCCGATCGCGGTCGTCGCCATCGCCGCCCCGGTGTAGAGGAAGGAGACGATGATCCCGAGGCCGGCGAGGATGCCGCCGATCCCGAAGGCGAGACCGACCGAGAGCAGCCACCCCCAGGCGCCCAACTCCAGCGGCAGGCCTTTGACCCGCTGGAAATCGATCTCGTAGCCGGCGAAGAAGAACAGCATCCCGAGGCCGAGGTTGGAGAAGAATTCGATGAAGTCGCCGGGGTGGGCGAGGTCGAAGACGTGCGGCCCGATCAGGATCCCGAGGATGAGCTCGAGCACCACGACCGGCGGTGCGAAGCGCTTGGGGACGACCGCGACGACGATCGCCGCCAAGGCCGCCACGACAACGATCGCGAAGAAGGAACCGGTGTCGACCGTGGCTGCGGCGATGGGTAATTCGGTCAAGGGCGCCCAATCCTAAGGCGGGGTGGGTAGGATCACCAGTGGACCGTGCTAGGCGGGGAATCAGCGGTGCCCTGTAACCCGAAATCCGCTTAGCGGGGCCGACTACCGTTCCGAGGGGCTGGCCATCGGGGTCAGTGCCGTCGCGGCGGCGTTGACGGCTGGGTCCTGTGCGACGTGGGCACGCGAATCAGGTCAGGTCCGGAAGGAAGCAGCCTTAAGCGGATGCCGCGGGTGCCGCAGGAGAGCCCGACCCGAGCCTTAAGCGACGGACACGCCCGGTGACCTCGCTTCGAAGGCGGGTGCACGGTCCATATCTCGTTGGTGAAAATGCGGTTGTTCCCGCCATGCGGGAAGAAGTGCGTTCTCGTCAGTCGATCAGCCGCTTGTGCATCTGGTGGATCGCGACGCGCCAGGTGAGGAGCGCGAAGCCGACGAGGCCGGCGAAGCGCAGCAGGTCCACCCATTCGAAGCCGAAGGCGCCGCCGCGGACCAGTTCGACGAGCTGGTGCAGGGGATTGAACTGCGCCACCACCTGCACGCCCTGGGGCAGGCCGTCGATCGGGAAGAAGGTGCCGGCGACCAAGAACAAGGGCGTGACGCAGAGCGCGGTGACGTAGTTGAACTGGTCGATCTTGGCGACGGTCGCCGCCATCGCCACCCCGAAGCCGGCGAAGCCGAGAGCGGTGACGAAGCAGAAGAGCGGCGTCAGCAGCATTCCCGGCGCCGGGTCGAGGCCGAAGGCGATCGTGACCAGGAGCGGGATGCAGCCGTAGGTGCCGGAGCGGATCCCGATCCAGAGCATCTCGGCGCTGACCAGCTCCTCGACGTCGACCGGTGCCGCCAGGATCGCGTCGTAGGTGTTCTGGAAGCGGTGCTTGACGAAGGTGCCGAACATCGCCGGCATCGCGCTGGAGAAGATCACCGCCGTCGCCACCATCCCGGTGCCGACGAACTCGATGTAGGGGACGCCGTTGACTTCGTCGACGAGCGTTGCGCTGAG
>JBQCEW010000311.1:0-5541 GCA_051959815.1 Solirubrobacterales bacterium | reverse complement strand
TGGTGCTCCCGATCGGCAGCGCCGTCGGCGTCGGCGTTTTGGCCAGCGGGAACTGGAAGCTGACCGCGCCGAATGCCTGTTCGTTTTTTTCGGTTTTGAGGCTGCCGCCGCCGAGGGCGAAATTTCCCCGCAGCGTCGTGCCGCTTTCCAGCTGCTGCCCCTGTATTTGACCGATCACGCCTTTGCCCAGCTTGGGCACGCTCACTGAGCCGTTGCCGAGCTTGCTCGAGGTCACCGCGCCTTCGGCCAGCTTGCCTGAGGTCACCGCGCCGTCGCCGAGCTTTGCCGTGGTCACAGCGCCGTTATCGAGTTTGTTCGTGGTGACGACCCCGTTCTTGATCTTGCTGGCAAGCACGGCGCCGTCGGCGATCTTTTCGGTGCTGATGATGCCGTTGCCGAGGTTGCCCGGCAGCACTGCGTTGGCGCCGAGCTTCCCGGCGGTGACCGCCTTCGGGGCGATCTTGCCGGCGGTCACGGCCTTCTTGTGCAGGGCCTTGGTCGTCACCGCGCCCGGCTTCAGTTGCTTCGCGCCGACGCTCTTCTTCGGCAGGCCGGCGGCGACCGCGGCGCCGCCGAGCGCCACGAACAGGGCAATCGTCGCAATCACGTTCGCGTAGTTCAGCTTGGGACGGGGGATCTGCATGAATCTGCTCCTTCGTTCGGTTCCGAACCACCATTCGAGGTACCTGCCCTGAAGCCCTTTGACCCATCGGGCATACTTCTCCAACATGGATCCGGTCGATTTGATTTGGCGAAACGGCGAGCTCGTCCCCTGGGAGGACGCTCAAACCCACGTGCTGAGCCATGGGCTGCATTACGGAACCGGCGTCTTCGAGGGGATTCGCTGCTACTCGACCGAGCGCGGGCCGGCGATCTTCCGCCACGCTGACCATCTCGACCGGCTGGAGAAATCGGCCGAGCTCTACTACCTGGAGCTGCCGTATTCGGCCGAGGAAATCCGCCAGGCGACGCATGAGCTGCTGCGCCGCAACGGCCTCGAATCCGCCTACATCCGGCCGCTCGCCTACCGCGGCTACGGCAGCCTCGGCCTCTACGCCAAAGACGCGCCGGTCGACGTGATCATCGCCGCCTTCCCCTGGGGCGCCTACCTCGGCGAGGAGAGCAAGAACGGCGGCATCCGCGCCAAGGTCTCGAGCTGGCGGCGGATCAGCCCTGGCGGCTCGATCCCGCACGCCAAGGCATCGGGCTCCTACCTCAACTCAATCCTTGCCAAGACCGAGTCGACCAACGCGGGCTACGACGAGGCGATCCTGCTCGACGAACGTGGTTTCGTCTGCGAGGGCTCGGGCGAGAACATCTTCGTCGTCCGCGACGGGCAGATCGTCACCCCGCCGCAGGTTGCCTCGATCCTCGACGGGATCAACCGCAAGTCGGTGATCCAGATCGCCCGTGACCTCGGCTACACCGTGGTCGAGCGCGACATCGCCCGCGCCGAGCTCTATCTCGCCGAGGAGGTCTTCCTTACTGGCACCGCGGCCGAGCTCGTGCCCGTCCGCGAGATCGACGACCACCCGCTCGGCGAGCCGGGTGAGATCACCCGCCACGTCCAGGCCAAGTTCGAAGACGCCCTCTACGGCAGGGCCGAGGAGTACCTGGAGTGGCTTGACTTCGTCGAGACTCCTGAAGCTTCCGACTCCGAGTCGATCGGGCGAATTACCCCTGCCGCCTAGCGGCCGGCGCGGCACCGCCGCGCACGCGGGCCTGCACGGCCCATCCCGATCTTCCGACTCGAAAGGCAGTTGACGATGGCACAGGCGATGGAACAGGTGAAGCTCTACGACACGACCTTGCGCGACGGCATGGGAGGACGCGGCATGTCCCTCTCGGTCGGCGAGAAGCTGAAGGTGGCGCAGGCGCTCGACGCGCTCGGCGTGCAGTTCATCGAGGCAGGATTTCCGAGCAGCAATCCCAAGGAAGCCGAGTTCTTCGACCGGCTCGCCGGGGTCGAGCTGGGGAACGCGACGATCGTCGCCTTTGGGATGACCCGTCGCCGGGACCGCGCCGCCGCCGAGGACGAGGCGCTGGCCGTGCTGACCTCCTCGTTCGCCCCCGCTGTCTGCCTCGTCGGCAAGAGCTCTCCGCTGCACGTCGAGAAAGTGATCCGCGTCACCCGCGAGGAGAACCTGGCGATGATCGCCGACTCGATCGCCTTCTGCCGCGAGCAGGGCAAGCATCCTTTCTTCGACGCCGAGCACTTCTTCGACGGCTACCGGGAAGACAGCGCCTACGCGCTCGAATGCGTGGCGGCGGCGGCTGGGGCCGGCGCCGAGAACGTCACCCTCTGCGACACCAACGGCGGCAGCCTGCCGAGCTTCGTCGCCGCGGCGACGGCGGCCGCCGTCGAGGCGGCCGGCGGGACGGTGGAAATCGGGATCCACACGCACGATGACTCCGGCTGCGGCGTCGCCAACTCGCTAGCGGCGGTGGAAGCTGGGTCGCGCCTGGTGCAGGGCTGTGTCAACGGCTACGGCGAGCGCTGCGGCAACGCCAACCTGGCTTCGATCCTGCCGGCGCTGCAGCTGAAGATGGGGTTCGACGTGGTCACGCCCGAGCAGTTAGCGACCCTGACGCCGACGGCGCATTATCTGGACGAGCTCTGCAATCTCGCCTCCGACCCGGATCGGCCCTACGTCGGCCGCAACGCCTTCGCCCACAAGGCCGGCATGCACGCCGCCGGCGTCGCCGCCGACGCCAGCACCTTCGAGCACCTCGACCCGGCCGCGGTCGGCAACGAGCGCGACATCGTCGCCTCCGAGCTCGCCGGCAAAGCGACCGTGCGCAGCCAGGCCGAGCGCGCCGGCATCGAGCTCGACGAGGGGGCGGCGAGCCGGGCGGTGCAGCGGCTGAAGGAGCGGGAGCACCGCGGCTACCACTACGAGGCCGCCCCGGCCTCCTTCGAGCTACTGCTGCGCCACGAGGCCGGCACCTACAAGCCGCTCTTCCGGCTCGAGAGCTTTCGCGTCGTCGTCGAGAAGCACGCCGACGGCGAGGTGACCACCGAGGCGACGGTCAAAGTCGAGGTCGACGGCAGGCGCTACTTCCGGGCCGCCGAGGGCAACGGCCCGGTCAACGCCCTCGACAAGGCGCTGCGGGCGGCGATCGCCGACCGCTACCCGCACCTGGCCGACATCGAGCTGACCAACTACAAGGTGAGGATCCTCGACGAAGCCCACGGCACCGGCGCCGTCACCCGGGTTCTCCTCGACTCCTCCGACCACGAGCGAGAGTGGGGGACGATCGGGGTCTCGGAGAACATCATCGAGGCCTCCTGGGAGGCGCTGGTCGACTCGCTGGAGTACGCCTTCCAGTGAGCACTGACAACCAACAGATCCCGCTCGCCCAGCCGGACATCGGCGTGCGCGAGGAGGAGCTGCTGCTGGAGGTGCTGCATTCCGGCCGGCTCTCGCTGGGGCCGATGGGGGAGCGCTTCGAGCGCGAGTTCGCCGCCTGGCTCGGGGTCGAGGACGCGGTGATGGTCTCCAGCGGGACGACCGCGCTGCACCTCGGGGTGCGGATGCTGGGCTGGGGCGGGGGCGACGAGATAGTGACCAGCCCCTTCAGTTTCGTTGCTTCCGCCAACTGTCTGCTCTACGAGCGCGCCCGTCCGGTCTTCGTCGACGTCGAGGAGGAGACGCTGGACCTCGATCCGGCCGCGGCGGCGGCCGCCGTCGGCGAGCGCACCGTGGGACTCCTGCCGGTTCACATCTTCGGCTACCCGGCGGCGATGTCCGGGCTGGAGGCGCTGGCCGCCAAGCACGGTCTCGGCATCCTCGAGGACGCCTGCGAGGCACTCGGTGCCGTCGATTCCGAGGGCCGCAAGGTCGGAGCCCGCGGCAACCTCGCCACCTTTGCCTTCTATGCCAACAAGCAGATGACGACGGGGGAGGGGGGCATGCTCGTCCCCCGCGACGCCGAGGAGGCCGCGCGGCTGCGCTCGGAGCGCAACCAGGGCCGCGCCGTCGACATGGGCTGGCTCGACCATGACCGGCTCGGCTTCAACTACCGCCTCTCCGACCTCGCTGCCGCGCTTGGCGTCGCCCAGGTCGAGAAGCTCGACTCGCTGCTAGAGCGGCGTGCGGCAGTCGCCCGCATGTACGAGGAACGCCTCGCCGGCATCGAGGGCCTGCGCACGCCGATCCCCGGCCGCGGCGCCGAGGTCCGCAGCTGGTTCGTCTACACCGTCCGCCTCCCCGAGGGCTCCAACCGCGACGCGACGATCGCCCGCCTCGCCGAGCGCGGCATCGCCAGCAAGGCCTACCTGCCCTGCATCCACCTCTTCCCGCACCTGCGCGAGCTCGGCTATCGCGAGGGCCAGTTCCCGGTCGCCGAAGCCGCTGCAGCCGACTCGCTGGCGCTGCCGTTCTTCCCGGCGATGGGCGAGGCGCAGGTGGACCGCGTCTGCCAGGAGCTCGCCGCAGCCCTCGGGCAGGCGCCGCTCCCGGCATAATCGCCGGCCCCTATGTCTCGTTTTCGCAAGGACCCGGACCCGCGCTTCTGGCGGCTCAATCGCTCGCTGGCCTTCGACTCCTGGCTGGCGCCCTACGACATCGACCAGTCGAAGGCGCATGCCCGCGGCCTCTGCGGGATCGGCGTCCTCACCGAGGACGAGCTGGCGCAGATCGAGGCCGGCCTCGACCGCGTCCGCGCCCGCATGGCCGAGCACGGCTTCGAGTTCGAGCCCGCCGACGAGGACATCCACATGGCGATCGAGCGCCTGCTCGGCGAGGAGATCGGCCCGCTCGCCGGCAAGCTCCACACCGGCCGCTCCCGCAATGACCAGGTCGCGACCGACGTGGCGATGGTCGTCCAGGCGCACTCGCTGCGGGCGATCGAGCTCTGCGGCGCCGCGATGCAGCGGCTGCTCGGCCTCGCCGAGCGCCACGCCGACTGGACGATGCCCGGCTACACGCACCTGCAGCGCGCCCAGCCGGTCTACCTCGGTCACCACCTGCTCGCTTACTTCTGGATGCTTGCCCGCGACGTGCTGCGCTTCCAGTTCGCCCTCGACAGCGCCAGCGTGATGCCGCTCGGCTCCGGCGCCCTGGCCGGCGTCAACTGGGAGATCGACCGCGACTCGGTCGCCGCCGACCTCGGCTTCGCCCACGTCAGCCACAACTCGATCGACGGTTCCTCCAACCGCGACTTCGTCCTCGACTACCTCAGCGCCGCCTCGGCCTGCGCGATGCACCTCTCGCGCCTGGGCTCGGAAATCGTCATCTGGAGCTCCTCGGAGTTCGACTTCTGCGAGCTCGACGAGTCCTTCTCCTCGGGCTCCTCGATCATGCCGCAGAAGAAGAACCCCGATTCGGCCGAGCTGCTGCGGGCGAAGAGCCCGCGCGTCGCCGCCTCCCACCAGACCCTGCTCGGGGTGATGCACGCGCTGCCGCTCACCTACGGCAAGGACATGCAGGAGGACAAGGAGCCGTTGTTCGACGCCGCCGATTCGCTCGAGCTCGGCATTGCCGCGATGACCGGCATGGTGCGCGACCTCAAGGCCAACCGCGAGCGCATGCGGGCGGT
>JBQCEW010000310.1:0-4728 GCA_051959815.1 Solirubrobacterales bacterium | reverse complement strand
CTCGCTTACCGAAACCTCGCCGAAGTTGAGCTGCACCCCGGCCACCTCGCGCTGCTCGTGGATGCGCTCGATGAAGATCTCCGTCTCCTTTTTCGGCCGCGTGTACCAGTCGCCATCGAAGCTGGAGACAATCGCCCGCCGCTCCTCGATGTCGAGCCGGTCGACCTCATACGAGCGCCCGAGGTGCAGGTAGACGGCGCCGGGATGGACGGTGGTGAAGGCGCGCTCGGCCTCGACCAGGCCCAGCATCTCTCCGGCGTCGCGCTCGATCACCGCGACCGAGTCGGCCGAGGCCGAGCGCAGGGCGATCCGGTTGGCGACGAACTCCGGGCGGCGCGGAAGCAGCTTGCCGCCAACGCCGCGCAGTTCCCCCGCCGCGACCAGCCGTTCCGCCCGCTCGCGCCAGCCCTCGCCGAAGACCTCGTCGTCTTCCTCGGTCAGCGGCAGCTCGTAGGCGGCGGCGATCAGGTGCCGGGAGGCGATCTGCTCGTTGCCGTGGTCGAGAATCGCCGCCTCGACCGGCCGCCCGAGGAACTCCTCCGGATGGCGGCAGAAGAACTGGTCGAGCGCGTCCTGCCCGGCGACGTAGACGGCGAGGCCGCGGCGGCGACGCCCGGCTCGGCCCCACATCTGCCGCAGGCTGGCGACGGTGCCGGGAAAGGTGGTGCAGATCGCCGCGTCGAGCTCGCCGACATCGATCCCCAGCTCCAGCGCGTCGGTAGCGACGACCGCGAGCAGGTCGCCGGCGGCGAGGCGAGCCTCGATCTCGCGGCGCTGCTGCGGCGTGTAGCCGCCGCGGTAGGGAGCGATCCGCCGCGCCAGCTCCGGCTTCCCCCGCCGTTCCAGGTTTTCGCGGGCGAAGCGCTGGATCAGCTCGATCCCGCGGCGGCTTTTGAGGAAGCAGATCGTCCGCACGCCCTGCGTCACCAGCTCGGCCAGCAGGTCGGCCGCCTCGGAGAGGGCCGAGCGCCGCGTGCCGCTCTTCTCGTCGATCAGCGGCGGGTTCCACATCGCGATCTCCCGCCCCGCCCGCGGCGCCCCGTCGTCGTCGACCAGCTCGAACGGCGTCCCGACCAGCTCCTCGGCCAGCTCGACCGGGTTGGCGATCGTCGCCGAGGCGAGCAGGAAGCGCGGCTCCCGCCCATAGGCGCGGGCCAGCCGCCGCAGCCGCCGCAGCACGTTGGCGACGTGGGAGCCGAAGACGCCGCGGTAGGTGTGGGCCTCGTCGACCACCACCCACTCGAGGTTGGCGAGGAAGTCCCCCCAGCTCTTGTGGTTGGGGAGAACCCCCATGTGGAGCATGTCCGGGTTGGTGAGGACGAGGTTGCTGCGGCGGCGGATCGCCGGGCGCTCCTCGCGCGGCGTGTCGCCGTCGTAGATGGCCTCGCGCAAGCCGGGCGGCCGCAGCTCGGCGAGCTTGCGCGCCTGGTCCTGGGCGAGCGCCTTCGTCGGGTAGAGGTAGAGCGCCCGCGCTTTCGGCTGCGTCGCGATCGCGTTCAGCACCGGCAGGTTGAAGGCGAGGCTCTTGCCGGAGGCGGTGCCGCTGGTGATCACGAGGTTGGAGTCCTCGGCGAGCTCGAAGGCGCGGAGTTGGTGCGTGTAGAGCGAATCGATGCCGACGCGCCTGAGCGCGTCGCGAAACCCAGGGTGCAGCTCGACCGGCAGCGGTGCCGGCCGCGACCGCCGCTCCTCTACGGAGCTCTCGGCAACAATCCGCCCGTCTCGCCGCGCCGGATCGATCGCAATCGCCCACTCCGACGCAAGCAGACTTCCCCCACGCCCCATCAGGCGACACTCCCGACCGGGCGGCAGATCTCTCCGGCCACTCGCATCGCCTGCAGGGAGGTGCGGTCGTGGATGCGGAGGATGTCGGCGCCCTCGCGGACGGCGAGGGTGGTCGCCGCGA
Organism: Solirubrobacterales bacterium; assembly: GCA_051959815.1. Lineage (GTDB taxonomy): Bacteria > Actinomycetota > Thermoleophilia > Solirubrobacterales > 70-9 > VAYN01. Next base: position 2,822 of record JBQCEW010000310.1, on the reverse strand, counting down.
CCGTCCCCCACTCGCGCTCGCTTGCCGGCAGGCGCTCGTCCCAAGAGCCGGCCAGCACGGCACCGATGAAGTCCTTGCGGGAGAGGGAGACGTAGAGCGGCAGGCCGAGCGCGCGCAGCTCACCGAGGCGCCGCAGGATCTCCAGGTCTTGCGCGGGGCTGAGGTCGAAGTCGAGTCCGGGGTCGATGGCGATCTGCTCCTCCGCTACCCCGAGGTCCCGGGCCAGCTCGACTCTCCCCTCGAACCAGGCGCGCAGGTAGTCGACCACGTCGTCGTACTCGCGCCAAGGACGGTCGACCCGCGGCGGCCCCTCGATGTGCATCAGCACGTAGCCACACCCCGTCCCCGCGACCAGCTCGAACATCTCCTCGCAGCCCCCGGAGATGTCGTTGACAACCGTCGCCCCCGCCGCCAACGCCCCCCGCGCCACCTCCGGCGAGAACGTATCGGCGGACACCGGCACATCCCGTGGTTCCCTTGTCGTCTCCTGCCCGACAAAGGAACCACGACTTTGCGCCGCGGTCTTCCCCTCGCCATCGCGTGGTTCTTTAGTCGTGCCCGAGCCGACAAAGGAACCACGCAATTGGGCTACGAGTCCCTCCACGGCCGGGACCAGTGCTGCGGCCTCGTCCTCGGGGGGGACGGGGGGGCCGGCTTTGGCGGCGACGGCGCCGATGTCGAGCATGTCGAAGTCGGCCTCGGCCAGTGCCAGGCCGTCGCGGACCGCCTGCTCGGGGGTGCCGCTGCGGGCGCCCTCGAACATCGAGTCGACGGTGACGTTGACGATCCCCGCCCCCAGCGGCCGCGCCAGGTCGAGGTCGCGGTCAGCCAGCCTCCAAGTTCTCACCCGACGAGCTTAGGGCGCGCTCAGCCTCAGGTGCCGCACGACGACGTCGTTACCGGCCAGCTCGCCCCAGCGGGTGTCGTCGAATTCGGCTCCGACCTTCAAGGTCAGCTTCTCGTGGCGGCGCCGGCCGGCGAAGCGAAGGGCGCCCCGCCGCAGCCTCACCGCCACCTGGGGAACGTCACCGAGTTCCCGGAAGAACAGAATCGTCTGGGGATGCCCGGGCCTGGGCGAGCCCAGTTCGATCTTCGCGCCTTCCCCCGCCCCTGCCATGGACAACTTCGCCTTGAAGTGCCGCCTCAGCCGCAGGCCCTTAGGGAGGGTCAGCGTGAAGGCGCGAAGCGCCGCCCAGGAGAAGTTAGGCCGCAACCGCAGGTAGAGAGCCGGGGGACCCTTGCGCTGGCCGACGAGGCGGAGCTTCACCAGCGCGGAGGGAATGCAGCCTTCCTGCCGCAGCTGAGCTTCGGGCTGGTCGGTGCAGGGAAGCTCGACCACGGTCAGCCCTCCTTCGCCGAAGCTCGGGTCATAGCTCCCGTCCGGGTTCAACCGCGCCACGAAGGGGGCGGAGGAGACCCGGGACGAAGGCACGTACCCTTTGACTAGGATCTTCCCGTCGGGGAGCGTCGCCATCTGTTCGACCGCGCCTTCGAAGATGCTTCCGTCGGGTTTGAGCAGGCGCAGCAAGCCGCCGTTGCCGAAGCTCGGATCGAGATGGCCGCTCGCGTCGAAGCGGGCGAGCAGCGGCTGCGGGCACTGCTGGCAGAAGGCGCCGCTTTTGCCGTGACTCCATACCCCCCACTGCGAGGTGCCGCCCCCGAGCAGAATGCGGTGGTCGGGAAGCGCCACGACGTCTTCCGCCCAGCTGGATGCCTCTCGCTCGGCCACCGAGCCCTGCACCGTGGGCATGACGAACCCGCCTTGGCCAAACCCTGAGTCGAGGTTGCCGGCTTGGTCGAAGCGGGCCAGCAGGAAGGTTCCGGCAGTGCTGCCCGCGGCCAGCAGATCGCCTCCATCGCTTGCTAGGGCGTTGAAGATGCTCGGGAAGAAGATGTCCGTCGGGAAGGTCGGCCGCACCAGACCGGCGCCGGCCCCGAAGCTCGGGTCGTACTCAGTTCCCGATCCGGGAACGAAACGGGCCAGGAGCTCACTCGGTTCAGACGGATAGCCAGGGCGGAACCAACCGGCGCCGACGATGGAGCCGTCCGGCTCTTCGAGCAGGTCCGAGAGGCCGACGTCGTAGGCCTGTTCGCCAGAGCGCGGGACGTGCCCCACCGTTTCCGCGGGTTTCCCACTCTCGTCGTAGCGTTTGACCCAACCTTCGCTCCCGCCCCCGCTGCTCAGTTCGCGGTTGCCGCCGACGACGATTCCAGCGCCAGGCTGGACGAGAACTGCCGTAGGCCCGTAGCGAGCGTATTCGTAGAGGAAGTGAAGCTGGTCCGGTTCGTCGATTCCGCCCACCCCGCCGCCGGCGAACCCGGGGTCCGGGGTCCCATCCGGCAGATAACGAGCGAGCTGGAAGCCCCCGACGGCGGCGCCGACGATGTCGCCGTTCGGCTGGAGGGCAAGGGCACGGAAGCCCGGTAACCGCCGGTCGACCACGAAGCCGCCGTCGCCGAAGCTCTGGTCGAGGCTGCCGTCCGCATTCAGCCGCGCAAGCGCCCCCGCTTCGGGCCAGACCCGGCCCGCGAGGACGATCCTGCCGTCGGGCTGGACGACCATCGCCTGTCTGGTGGCGGAAGCGCAGGCCGGCAGCGCCAGCAGGACCACGGCAAGTGCTGCCGGCAGGGCGCCCCAGATTCCTCTCCTCCGCATCATGATCAATACGGTTAACAGCCACGTTGCCGCTGAGTTGCGTCTACACCGACCTCGACGGGACCCTGCTCGGGCGGGGCAGCTCGCTCTTCCGCGACGCCGAGGGCGGCTTCAGCCTGGCGCAGGCGCGGGCGCTGGAGGCCTGCCACCGGGTTGGGGCCGAGGT
>JBQCEW010000309.1:0-5071 GCA_051959815.1 Solirubrobacterales bacterium | reverse complement strand
GCGGGTCCTGTCTCCGATCGGGGGCTCTCCCTACCGGGAGAGTCCTCCCGATCGTCGCCACCCGCCGCGGGGACGTCCGCGGTTAGGCTGCGCGCAATGAAGCTGGTCACCTATGACGCTGGCGACGGAGCGCGAGCCGGGTTGCTCGAGGACGAACGAATCGTCGATGCCTGGGCGCTACTGGGGGAGCCGCATCGAGGCAGTCTCAAGGAGCTAATCGCGGCCGGGCGGATCAATGATTTGCGCAGTCGGCTTGGAGATACGGGCGCCCCCTCCCACCCTTTGTCGGCTGTTCAGCTCCTGCCGCCGATCCCCGACCCGGACAAGATCGTCTGCATCGGCCTGAACTATCGGAAGCACGCGGCGGAGGTCGGGGTTGAGGAGCTGCCGGAGATGCCGACGATCTTCGCCAAGTACCCGAATGCCCTGCTGGCGGATGGGGCGACGGTGCGGGTGCCGACGGCGAAGACCGACTTCGAGGCGGAGGTGGCCTTTGTGGTCGGACGGCGGGCGAAGGACGTCGAGGAGGACGAAGCACTCGAGTACGTCGCCGGCTACACGCTTCTCAACGACCTCTCGGCGCGCGACCTGCAGGGGGCGACGCCGCAATGGATGCCGGGCAAGGTTTTCGACGGCGCGGCCCCCTGCGGTCCCTACTTGGTGACGCCGGACGAGGCGGGCCCCGCCGACGCGATCGCCATCCGCCTCACTCTCAACGGCGAGGAGATGCAGAACGGCGCCACCGACGACCTCATCTTCAGCATCCCCCAGCTCGTAGTGCAGCTCTCACGGATGATGACCCTGGAGCCCGGCGACATCGTCTCCACCGGCACCCCCGAGGGCGTCGGCATGGGCCGCAACCCGCGCGTCTGGCTGGCCGACGGCGACGAGATCGCGATCGAGTCACCGACGTTGGGCCGTCTCACCACCCGCATCAGCACCTGAACCATCCCGCGGTTCCTTTGTCGTCCACTACCTGACAAAGGAACCACGCGATCGGGCGCTGGTGGCACCTCTGCCGTTTCGTGGTTGCTTAGTGGGCTGGGACCCCACTAAGGAACCACGCGATTATAGCGGCGGGATCTCGTAGGCCTTCGCGGGCAGGCTCGCGGAGAGGGGCTTGGTCGCCGGCCTCGCGCGGCTCGCGCTCGTGGCGCTCACCGACGCGCTGGTGCTGGCGCGGGCTCGTCGCGCTGCCCAAGGCGCTCGGTAGGGGGTGTAGGTGAGCAGGGCGTTCCAGGTTTCGGTGTCGATGATCGCGTTGACCGGGAGGCCGTGGGCTTCCTTGAAGATGTGGACGGCGCGGGCGGTTTGGCGGCCGAAGAGGCCGGTCACCGGTAGTTCGGCCCCGGCGGCGACCAAGTGCTCCTGCGCCCAGACGACCATGTCGCCCTTGCTGCCGCGCTTCAGCGTCGGGTGGACGACTTCGGCGCGGTAGCCGGTCACCGGCCGCAGCGCGCTGGCGGCGCCGAGCGCGCCCCACTCCTGGCCGCTCGTCTCCTGCCAGTCCCACCAGCTCGGCGGTAGCCCGCCGTAGCTCTGCGCAAAGCGGCGGAAGAGGCGGATCGAGGCGGCGCCGGGACCTTCGTAGGTCTGGCCGATCGGGTAGATCGGGTGGCCCCAGATGCGGTTGAAGAGATAGGTGTGCTCGTAGACGGTCCGCACCGAGGTGCCGATCGCCTTCCAGTACATCTGCGGCTGGTTGTACTGGGCGCCGCCGGGGCCGAAGAAGACCGAGTAGGGGAACGCGGGGTGGTAATCGACGTAGGGGAAGCCGGCGAGGGCGACCGGGAAGGTTTCGCCGATGCGCGCGCGCAGGGCACGGATGTAGCGGTCGGCGGCGGCGTACTTGCCTTCGTATTCGGCCTCGGCGTCGATCACGAAGCAGTCGGCGCCCTTGGCGACCGCGGCTGCGGCCGCTTTCGCCTCGGCCACCGGATGGTCGCCGTAGACGAACTGCCAGGCGCAGACGTCGAGGCCACCACGGTGCAGCGCCTGGACGAGGCCGGAGGTGAACTGGCTCCAGGCGCCACCGCCGTCGGCCGCCTTGACGTAGACGGTGCCGATGTCGTTGGCCTTGGCGCGGGCGATGATCGCGCCGATGCTGCCGCCCTCGGAATGGGAGACGTACCAGACCCACATCCCCTGGCGGTCGAAGGCGGTGTTGCTGACATTGCCGCCGGTTTCGACTTGACCGGCACCGCCGGTGTCGGCGGAGGCGACGGCGGGAGTGAGCGCCAGCGCGGCGAGGACCGCCAGCGCGGCGAACATTCGGAGTCGGGGTCTCACAACTGGTCTCAACACGGTAGTGGCCGGGGCGGTGCGGGCGGGGCTTAGGGTGCGAACAGCCTGGATATCGCCTTAACATCGTCAGCGTTGCGCAAGCTCAGACCCGTCACCCCCTGATCACTCCCTCCCGCAAGATCCTGTGCGCCACCGCCCTGGCTGCGTGCGCGCTGAGCGGCACCACCAGCGCCCGCGCCGCCGAACTGCATCAAATTCTCCACCCAGCAGGTGGAAAAAGTGATGCAGTTCGGAGGAGGAACGGAGGGCTGCAGTTGCAGCATGCGGGGTTGGCGCAGAAGGGGCGGGAGCTGGTTCTGACGGTGCGGACTTCGGAGCCGGTGGCACTGGGAGAGCTCGAACCGCATCCGGATCTGCAGCGGTCGCCTGCTCGATACCTCTGCCTGGTGCTGCGCAGGGACGAAGTCACGCAGTTGCTCTGCCTGGGCGGAAGGAAATCCCACAAGCGCATCGGAATCGAGACGCTCGGCCGGCGAAGGCTGGAAACGGCGGAGACGGTCAAGGCGAAGGTGAAGCGGCCCGCTTCGACCAAGCTGGTGGTCGCATTCGAACCCCATACCGTCGACCTAAAGCCGGGCTACTACAAATGGGGGATAGTGGCCAGCGAAGGGTGCGCTCCCCAGGAATTCTGCGCCGAGCTCTGGCCTCCCCATCGAGCCAAGACCTTCCGCCTGCGGCCGGTTCGGGCCGTCGGTTGTACCGGCGGCAGCGCTGGGCTCGTCACCAACGGGCCGCGCGACCGCCCCGTCGTCGCCCTCACCTTCGACGACGGGCCGTCCGAATACACGCCGGACTTCCTCCGCGTCCTGCGCGAAAAAGGCGTCCACGGCACCTTCTTCGAGGTCGGCCAGGAGATGCCGGGGCGGGAAGACACGATGCGGCAGATCCTCGCCGAAGGCAACGAGCTCGGCGACCACACGATGAACCACGTCGAATTCCCCGGCTACTCGCAGATCGCCGGGGCCGCGGCGCGGATCGAGGCGTACACCCACTTCAAGCCCTGCCTCTTCCGCCCGCCCGGCGGTGGCGTCAACTCCGGCGTCATCGCCACCGCCGGCAGCCTCGGAATGCGGACGGTCAACTGGGACGTCGACCCGCGCGACTGGTCGCTGCCCGGCACCGACGCGATCTACTCCAACATCGTCGGCCACGCCCAGAACGGCTCAATCATCCTCATGCACGACGGCGGCGGTCCCCGCGGCGAGACCCTGGCGGCGCTGCCTCACATCATCGACACCCTGCGCGCCCGCGGCTTCCGCTTCGCCACCGTCTCCGAACTCCTCGGCTACCGGATCCTCTACCGCCCCTACGGCTGATCCAGATCGACGTCCCTTTCCGTACGGGAAGGGCGATGAGGATCGCAATTGTCGGAACCGGGATCTCTGGGCTGGTGGCTGCGCACCGCCTGCACCGCGAGCACGAGATCGTCGTCTACGAGGCGAGCGAGCGGATCGGGGGGCACACCCACACGGTGCCGGTCGAGGCCGCGGATGGGACGCACTGGATCGACACCGGCTTCATCGTCTTCAACGACCGCAACTACCCCAACTTCGAAGCGCTGCTGGGGGAGCTCGGCGTGGCGGCGCAGCCCTCGCACATGAGCTTCTCCGTCTCCGACGGGCACGGCCGCTTCGAGTACTCCGGGACGCCGCGGGGAATCTTTGCCCGCCCCGCCCACCTGCTCAGCCCGACCTTCCTCGGAATGCTGCGCGACTGGCGCCGCTTCAACCGCGAGGCGCGGGCGCTGATCGGGATGAACGGGACCGCGCCCTCGCTCGGCCACTGGTTGGAGCAGCAGGGCTTCTCCCGCCACTTCGTCGAGCGGCTGATCGTGCCCCAGGCGAGCGCCGTCTGGTCGGCCGACCCGGCGCAGATGTGGAGCTTCCCGGCCAGCTTCATGGCCGAGTTCTTCGAGAACCACGGCATGTACAGCCTCCGCAACCGGCCGCGCTGGCGGACCGTGAGCGGCGGCTCCCGCAGTTACATAGAGGCGATCACGGCGCCATGGCGCGAACGGGTGCGGACGGGGGCGCCGGTGCGGTGGATCGAGCGGCTGCCGGACCGGGTGCGGATCGAGGCCGACGGCTGCGAGAGCGAGGAGTTCGACCAGGTCGTCATCGCCACCCACTCCGACCAGGCGCTGGGGCTGCTCGCCGACCCGAGCGAGGCCGAGCGGGAGGTCTTGGGCGCGATCCCCTACCAGCGCAACGAGGCCGTCCTCCACACCGACGAGCGGCTGATGCCGCGCCGCCGCGCCGCCTGGTCGAGCTGGAACTTCCACCTCACCGAGGAGCCGGCGCAGGGAACTACCGTCACCTACTGGATGAACCACCTGCAGCGCCTGCGCGCTCGCGAGAACTACTTCGTCACCCTCAACCGCACCGACCAGATCGACCCGGCCAAGACGATCCGCAAGATCGCCTACGACCACCCCGTCTACACCAAGGAGGGCGTCGTCGCCCAGACCCGCCACGGCGAGATCAGCAACCCCACCCGCCGCACCCACTACTGCGGCGCCTACTGGGGCTGGGGCTTCCACGAGGACGGCGTCCTCAGCGCCCTCCGCGCCTGCGCAGCGATCGAAGACCGCCACGGCGAGATCGTTTCCACCATTGACCCCGCTATAGGGGGCAAAAGGGTGGAAACGACGGAGGGAGCTCTGGCGGCTTGAGCGCTGCGATCGAGGGCCCCGGGGGGTGGGGGGGGGGGGCGCCCGCCAACCAGGGGGAGCACCCCCACCACCCCACCCCCTCCCCCCCCAAATGCC
>JBQCEW010000308.1:0-4139 GCA_051959815.1 Solirubrobacterales bacterium | reverse complement strand
GCAAGTACTACGGCACCGCCTTCGCGCTGCGGATCACGGCGCTGATGTTCGTCACGATCGTGATCGCGGCACTCGCCGTCGACGGCATCTTCGGCCTCGCGAACCTGATCCCGACCGGCCCCCGCCCCACCCGCGCCGACGTCTTCGGCTCGATCCAAATCGACTACAAGCTCTTCCTCAACGTCCTCGGGCTGGCGATCTTCGCCGTCCTCTTCTGGGTCAGCCGCGGCCGCGGCGGCTCGCACGGCTGCGAGCATCACGCCCGCGATGCCCACTTCCACCACATAAGCAACCAACCGAATAAGCAGGAGGCGGCCGGGGTATAGGCTCGCGGCGATGCCGTCCGGGGAAACCGACGCGCAGAACCAGAACCAGTCCGGGGCCTCCTCCGTCCGCTACGAGGAGGCGACCAAGCGCTACCCGGGCGCCGACAAGCCGGCGGTCGACCGTCTGACGCTCGAGGTGCCCGCCGGCGAGATCTGCGTCCTCGTCGGCCCCTCCGGTTGCGGCAAGACGACGGCGATGCGGATGGTCAACCGCACGGTCGAGATCACCGAGGGCGACGTGCTGGTCGGCGAGCGCTCGGTGCGCGACCGCGAGCCGGCGCAGCTGCGGCGGGAGATCGGCTACGTGATCCAGCAGATCGGCCTCTTTCCCCACCGCACGATCAGCGAGAACATCGGCGCCGTCCCGCAGCTCCTGGGCTGGAAGAAGGACCGGATCCGCCGGCGCAGCGCCGAGCTGCTGGAGCTGATCGGGCTCGATCCCGAGCTTGGCGACCGTTATCCCGCCCAGCTCTCCGGCGGCCAGCAGCAGCGGGTCGGCGTGGCGCGGGCGCTGGCCGCCGACCCGCTGGTGATGCTGATGGACGAGCCCTTCGGGGCGATCGATCCGATCAACCGCGAGCGCCTGCAGAACGAGTTCCTGCGGCTGCAGGCGGAGATCCGCAAGACCGTCCTCTTCGTCACCCACGACATCGACGAGGCGATCAAGATGGGCGACCGGATCGCGGTCATGCGCGAGGGCGGGCGTGTGGAGCAGTACGCGACGCCGGCGGAGCTGCTGATGGCGCCGGCGAACGAATTCGTCGAGGACTTCGTCGGCGCCGACCGGGCGCTGAAGCGGCTGGCGCTGATGCGGGTCGGCGACATCAACCTCTGGGAGGCGCCGCTGGCCCACGTCGGCCAGGCGAGCGCGGAGGTGCGGGCGAAGCTGGCCTCGCCCGACGTCGAAGTGCCTTACGCGCTGCTGGTCGACAGCGAGCGGCGGCCGCTCGGCTGGTTGACCGAGCGCGACCTCACCGCCGACGTGGTCCCCCGGCAGGCGGACTCGCCGCTGGGACCGGTACTGGAGCGCGACGACGTGATGCGCGACGCCCTCGCCGACCTGCTGCAGGGCGAGTCCCAGTACGCGCCGGTCGTCGACCACCAAGGCCGGATCGCCGGCGTCCTCTCGGTCGAGATCATCTCCGAGTTCCTCGCCTCACCGGAGGCGAAGAGCGACGAGCACAGTGCCGTGGAGCGGCCGCATGAGTGACCCGTTCCTGCTGGCGGCGGGAGGTCAGGTCGGCGAAGGGTTCTTCCGCGAACGGAGCAGCGGGACGCTGCCGTGCCAGGCGAAGCCGGACGAAATCTTCTGCTGGGACTGGGCGAAGGAACACATCAGCCGCTATGGCACGCCGACCGTGCAGCACCTGGAAATCGTGCTGATCTCGGTGCTCGTAGGGTTCGTGATCGCCTTCGCGCTCGCCCTGGTCGCCCATCGCACCCGCTGGCTGCAGCCGCCGCTGCTCACCGCCACCGGCGTTCTCTACACGATCCCCAGCATCGCCTTCTTCTTCCTGCTGCTACCGCTCACCGGCTTCGGCCGCGACACCGCGATCATCGTCCTCGCTGCCTACACGCTGCAGATCATCTACCGCAACACGATCCTCGGACTGGCCAACGTCCCGGCATCAGTGAAAGACGCGGCCAGGGGAATGGGATTCACCAACCGGCAGATCCTCTGGAAGGTGGAGCTTCCGCTGGCCATCCCCGAGATCATCGCCGGCCTTCGAGTTGCGGTGGTCAGCACGATTGCGATCGCGACGCTCGTCGTCTTCATCGACGCCGGTGGGCTCGGGACCCAGATGTACGGCAGCGGCAACCTGACCTTTCCGACCAGCATCATCATCGCCGGCGCAATCGTGATGGCGATGGCGCTCGCCTTCGATCTCGTACTGCTGACCCTTCAGCGATTGACCACTCCGTGGCGAAGGGCGAAGACGATATGAGCGCGCACCTCCCTTTCGCCTCCTTCGGCGGTGCGATCGAATTCATCTTCACCCCGCAGGTCTCAAACGTGACCGGCGGCAACAAGGTCGGTGGGTTCGACAAGTCGATGGAATTGCTGTTCAAGCACCTCGAGGTCACCGTCCTGGCCCTGGCGATCGCCCTGGTCATCGCCCTGCCGATCGGCCTCTACCTCGGCCACCGTGGAATCGGCGAGTTCCTCGCCGTCGGCATCGGCAATGCGGGCCGCGCCATTCCCGAGCTGGCGGTGATCGCCCTGGTCGCCGTCCTGATCGGCGTCGGCCTGAAGACGGTGGCCCCAGCCCTGGCTGTACTCGGCATCGCGCCGATCATCACCAACGCCTACGTCGGGGTCCGGCAGGTCGATCGCGCCGCGGTCGACGCCGCCCGCGGGATGGGGATGAGCGAGCTGAAGATCATCCGCAAGGTCGAGTTGCCGCTGGCGGTGCCGACCGTGATGGGCGGCGTCCGCAGCGCCGCGATCGTGATCGTCGCCACCGCGACCATCGCCCCCTTGGCGGGCGTGGAAACGCTCGGCGACTTCATCCTCAACCGCAACGTCTACGGCGAAAACGGGCTGCTCGCGGGCGCGATCCTGGTCGCGCTGCTCGCCCTGACCATCGAGGGTTCGCTCGCCCTCCTGCAGCGCCGCCTTACTTCCGACGGGCTGAAGTTAAAGACTGTCTGACCCCAGGCTTACGGACTTACCCCAGATCAATCCACCCCAAGGAGGCAAACTAGTGAGGATCGACCAGACGAGAGTGCGGGTGTTGCTTGCAGCGCTCGCGGCGCTCGCCTTGACGCTCGGCATCGCCGCATGCGGCGGTGGCAGCGACACCACCGGCGAAACGGGCGAAGGAGGGAGCGCCTCGGGCGCGGCGATCAAGTCGAACCCGGCCAACGGCAAAGTCAGCCTGACGATCGGCTCGAAGAACTTCCCCGAACAGGAAATCCTCGGCGAAATCTACGCGCAGGCCCTGACCGCGGCCGGCTACAAGGTGAAGAGCGCGCTCAACCTCGGCTCGGAAACGGTCGCCCTGAAAGCGGTGAAGACCGGGCAGATCTCCGGCTACCCCGAGTACGCCAGCACGGCCCTCACCTCGTTCTTCGGCCTCGAACCCGAAGAAGTCCCCTCCGACGCGACCGAAGCGTGGGAAAAAGCGAACGAAGAATTCGAAAAGGAAGGCCTCGTGGCCTTCGAACCGACGCCGTTCGCCAGCGCCAACGCGGTCGGAACGCTGAAGAAGACGGCCGAAAAGTACGGCCTCGAAAACGTCTCCGACCTCGAAGGCGTCTCCGAAAAACTGAGCCTCTACGGCTCGCCCGAGTGCCGCCAGCGGATCGACTGCCTGGCCGGTCTCGAAAAACTGTACGGGCTGAAGTTCAAGTCGTTCACGCCCGTCGACATCGGCCTCCGCTACACCGTCCTCGAAAAGGGCCAAGCGGACCTCTCGATCCTCTTCACCACCGATCCGCAGCTCTCGGCAGAGAAGGACAAGTTCGTCATCCTCGAAGACGACAAGCACGTCTTCCCGGCCGGCAACGTCATCTTCGTGACCACCCAGAAGATCGCGAAAGAAGCCTGGCCCGACTACGAAAAGACGATCCTGCAGGTGCAGGAAGGCCTGACGCTGAAAGTGATGCAGGAGCTCGACGCCCGAGTCGAACTCGAAAAGGAAACGCCGAAGGCAGCCGCCAAGGCGTACCTCGAATCGGCCGAACTGATCGGCTAGCAGGACGAAGCGGTTCCGGGGGAGGGGGTCGGTGTCCCTCCTCCGGAATTGACCTCCCCTCCGCTTCCGCTCCGGGGAGAACCTGGAGCGCGGGCTTCGCCCGCGCGAGCAATCA
>JBQCEW010000307.1:0-4334 GCA_051959815.1 Solirubrobacterales bacterium | reverse complement strand
GGCACGGCTGTGGCCGAGGTCGGCGAACTGCAGCGCCACCGGCGCCTTGGAGCTCTGCGAGCGCAGGTAGTCGTAGACGCGCAGCGCCTGTTCGATCGGGAAGAGTTCGTCGGTGAAGCCGCTCTCGATCAGCAGGGGCGCCGGCTTCGGGGCGCCCCTGAGGAATCGCAGCGGGTAGCCGCCGTGGTTCCAGTAGATGCCTTTGAGCGCCTTCGCCTCTTCCCCCGAAAGCGGCCGGCTGGCATCGACCAGGGCTTTGCCGAGGCTCGCGCTCGCTTCGTCCTTCAACCCGCTCGTATAGAGGTCGAGGAAGCTAGCGAGCGGGGTCCCGACGGGGCGCAGGCTCCGTTCGCGGCCCGCGACCTGCCAGTCCTTGAAGCGGCCGTTGGGAACCAGCGCGGAGACCAGGTCCGACCAGGGCAGGCGCGGGTAGGCGGCGGCGATCGCCATCGGCTTCCCGGCCGGGCTGCGCCAGGGGGCAAGCTTGCCGTTCGGCAGCCGCACCTTGTCGTGCAGGAAGGCGAGCTCCAGGCTCTGGCCGCCGCCGTAGGAGATGCCGGTGACGCCGATGTCGCGCGGCCGCACCACCCCTTCGTCCGCAAGCAGCCCCAGCAGGTACTGGGTGTCGCGCGCCTCGAAGCGGCTGTCGGCGAGGTGGGAGTAGCCGCCGGAGTGGCCGAAGCCGCGGGCGGTGTAGTTGACGACCGCGTAGCCGCGGTGCGCGTAGAAGACGTTGTCGTAGTGGTAGATCGAGGGGCTGCCCGGGGCGACGCTGGATTCCCCTCCGGCCTGGGCCCCCGCCTCGTAGTCGGCCTTGGTCCCGCCGAACCCGTGCAGCATCACGATCGCGGGGTAGGGCGGCTCGCCGCCTTCGGGCAGGGTCACGTCGACGTCAAGCGGAACTCCGTCGAAGGAGGGAACGCGGGCGGCGAGGTCGGCGGTCGGGCAGAAGCGGACGCCTTCCTCCGGCGTGCAGGGGTGGCCGAAGGGCGCCAGTTCCGGAGTGGGAGCCGGAGCCGCGAGAACCACGGCCGCGAGCGCAAACGCCGTTGCAGCCGCCGCCAGCAGATAAAGCCCCCTCCTCACTTCTTGCGAGCATAGGGACCTTCCCGCGCGAGCCCTTCGGGGAGTACCGGCCGCGCGCTACTTTCGCACGGATGGTCGCTTTTCCGAAAACCCGGTTCCTCGTCGCGCTTGCCTGCGCGGCCGCGCTGCTGCTCGCGCTCTCCCCGGCATCGGCGAGCTCCTTCGGCCTGCTGAAGCCGCAGGGCAAGAAGGTCTACTTCGGCGTCTCCGACACCGGCGACATGGCCGACTTCGGGCACTTCAGCGAAGCGGTCCACAAGCACCCGGCGGTGATCGAGTCCTTCCGCACCTGGGGCAGCGAATTCCCCGACTCGATCCAGCGCTGGGAGACCGCCCGCGCCCGGCCGATGATCCACATCAGCACCGCCGACACGAGCGACGGCCACGAGATCATCACCCCCGCCCAGATCGCCGCCGGCGACGGCGACCGCTACCTCGTCCGCCTCAACAAGCTCTTCTACGAAAAGGAAATGCGCGCCTACGTGCGGCCGCTGGGGGAGCCGAACCGCTGCCTCAACGTCTACGCCGCCTACGACTGCTCCGGTGCCTCACGCGGCCCCGCGCACAGCACCCGCGCCTACAAACTCGCCTTCCGCCGCATCTACGTGATCGTCCACGGCGGCGGCAAGCGGCGCAAGATCAACCAGCGCCTCGCCGAAGCCGGGCTGCCGCCGCTGACCGTCAAAGTCCGCGCCCTGCCCGCCGCCCCGGTCGCGATCGTCTGGAGCCCTCTGCCCTCCGGCTCCCCCACCGTTCCCCAGAACCGCCCGCGCCACTTCTACCCCGGCTCGCGCTGGGTCGACTGGGTCGGGACCGACTTCTACGCCGGCTATCCCGAATGGAAGTCCCTCACCGGCCTCTACCGCCGCTTCTCCGGCAAGCCGTTCGCGATCGCCGAGTGGGCGATCGAAGGCGCCGACGACCCCAGCTTCGTCAACAAGCTCTTCGCCTGGGTCCGCGGCCACGGCCGCTGCAAGCTGCTCGTCTACTACCAGGACTTCGGCGACAACGCCACCTACAGGATCCAGAATTACTCCAGCAGCCTCGACGTGTTGCGCGCGCGCCTCCACTCCGGGCTCTTCCCCTCCTATGCGCCTGACCCGCCGCATCTCCCCCCACCTCCGCCTGGCGGCATCGGCGCCCCCTGAGCTGCTGATCCTGGGAGGGATCGTCGTCCTCGGCGGCGCCCTGCGCTTCGCCACGATCGACCTGCAGAGCTACCGCTACGACGAGGCGGTGACCGTCGCCCGGGTCCTGCGCCCGAGCCTCTTCGCCACCTTCTCGGAGGTCCGCCGCAGCGAGTCGACGCCGCCGCTCTACTACCTCCTCGCCTGGTTCTGGTCGCAGCCGTTCGGGACCGGCGAGGCCTGGATGCGCTCGCTCTCGGCCCTCGCCGGCACCGCCTCGGTCCCGGTCGTCTACCTGGCTGCCCGGGCGCTGCCGCTCGCCCGCCGGGCGGCGCTGGTCGCGGCGGCGGCCGTGGCGGTGAGCCCGGTCCTGATCTGGTTCTCCCAGGATGCCCGGGCCTACTCCCTCGTCTTCCTGCTCACCGCCCTCTCCTTCCTCTTCTTCGCCCGCGCCCGGCGCTCGGGGCAGCGCCGGGACCTCGCCTGGTGGGCCGTCTTCTCGGCGCTCGCCCTCGCCACCCACTACTTCGCGGGCTTCGTCGTCCTCGCCGAGGCGACGCTGCTGCTGCGGGGCCCGAACCGGCGCGCGGTGGCAGTGGCGTTGCTGCCGATCGTCGCGATGGGGGCGCTGCTGGCGCCGATCGCCCTCGATCAGCGCGAACACGCCCACGCCAGCTGGATCTCCTCCCAGCCGGCCGGCGGGCGGCTGGAACGGGCGGTGGCGAAGCTGGTCGGCAGCGACAACGGCGACGAGCACGGCAAGCGGGCGACGGATCCGATCCCGCTCGCGGTGCCGCTCGCCCTGGCGCTCGGCTCGCTGGCGCTGCTGCTCGCGCTCGGCGGTAGCGAGGAGCGGCGGGCGGGCGGCGTCGCGGCCGCGGTGGGAGGGATCGCGCTGGCGGCACCGCTCCTGCTCGCCCTGCTCGGCTCCGACTACGTCGACGGCCGCAACCTGCTGCCCGTCTTCGCGCCGCTGCTGATCCTGATCGGGGCCGGCTTCGGGGCGCGGCGCGCCGGGCTCGCGGGCCTGGCGCTGGCCGGCGCCTTCTGCCTCTGCGCCCTCTTCTTCACGCTGGAGATCGACCGGCTGCCGCGGCTGCAGCGCGAGGACCTGCGCGACGCCGCCGCCGCGGTCGGGACGCTGCGCCCCGGCAAGGTCGTCGTCGCCAACCGCTATGCCGCGAGCTGGCCGCTGCGCTACTACCTCGACGCCACGGCGGCGCCGCGCCGGTTGTCGCCACTGCGCGAAATCGACCTCGTCGGCTCGAAGTCGGCAGCCGAACGGGACGCTCCCCGGCTGCTGCCGTCAGCCTTCCACGAGGTCGAGTCGAAGCCGGTCTCCTACGACTTCACCTTGACTTGCTACCGCTCTTCCCGCCCTGTTCGCGTTTCTCTGCGCCTGCTCGAGCGGGGTGCGCTCGTGGGTGGCGGTGGGCGCGCTGCGGCGCTGGTCGCGTCTCCTTAGCCTTGGGCTTTGGCGCCCTGGCGACGTGGGCCGGCAGCACCTTCGTCTTCGGGTGGATCGGTTCCAGCGCGTTGATGCTCGAGTAGCCGGTCAGGTAAATGCGGCGACCGTCGGAGATGACCGGCGTGTAGGTGCCGGTTTTGAAATGGAAGACCTGCTTGCCGGTCTTCATGTCGAAGCCGTTGGTCGCTTTGGTCGAGAACTCGGCGACGTAGACGATGTTGCCGACGGCCGAGAGCGAGCCGACCACCTGGCCGCCGGCCGAGCGCGACCAGCGCGTTTCGCCGTTCTTGGCGTTGAGCGCGTAGATGTTGCCGTCGAAGGAGCCGATGTAGACGGTCGGCGGCGTGTCGGCGGTCTGGGCGACGGTGGGCCCGGAATAGACGTAGCCGCCGGTCGAGTGGGTCCAGGCGAGGGCGCCGTTCGACTGGTCGTAGCTGTAGACGCGGCCGTCGTTGTTGCCGGCGTAGACGCGGCCGAAGGCGACGGCGGGGGTCGAGTAGAACTCACCCGAGGTCCCGAAGCCCTGGCCGAGGGAAGCCGTCTGCCATCTGATCTGGCCGGTCTTGGCGTCGACCGCGTTCATATAGCCGCCGTAGTCCCCGACGTAGAGAACCCCGTGCTGGTAGGCGGGCGCGGACTTCACCGGGCCTCCG
>JBQCEW010000306.1:0-4988 GCA_051959815.1 Solirubrobacterales bacterium | reverse complement strand
CTCGACATGGAGGACGTCACCGGGGGCGACGACCAGCGCCCGCGCGGTCAGCGAGTGCGGGGAGATGTAGCTGACGACGTAGCCCTTCACACCCCAGGCCAGGATCGGCCCCTGATTGGCGAGGTTGTAGCCGGTCGACCCGGCGGGGGTGGCGGCAACTAGGCCATCGCAGCGGACGTGGCCGACCTCCTCGCCGGCGATCCGGTAGCTCAGCTCGGCGACGCGGTCGTGGGGGCGCCGCGCCAGAGTGATGTCGTTGAGCCCGATCGCCTTCACCTCGTCGCAGATCACCTCCAGCCCCGGCAGCTGGATCGTCTCGATGTCGCCCTCGAGCGCGCGGCGGATGCCCTCGCGCGCTTCGTCCCGCTCGACCGCGGCGAGGAAGCCGACGGTGCCGAAATTGACGCCGAAGACCGGCACCTCGGTGTGGGCGTAGCGCCGCAGCGCGTGCAGGATCGAACCGTCGCCGCCGAGGACGAGGCAGATGTCTGGCACCGTGTGTTCGGCGGTGACGTCGACCCCCTCGGCAGCGGCACCGTGCTTCTCCAGCTCCTCCTGGCTGGCAGCGAGGCGCCAGCCGAGCTCGTCGGCGACTTCGGCGGCGACCGTGACCGCTTCCGTTGCAGCGGGCGGATGCGAGTGGGTGATCAGTGCCGCAGTTTTCATCCGTCTCCCTCGACAACGGCGGCGACGGCGGCCTCAAGGTCCTCGACCTCAGACCCTTCACCGCCACACCAGACGAACGTCTCGCGGTTGCCCTTCGGGCCGGGCAGCCCGGAGGAAGCGAAGCCACGCACCGGCAGCCCCAGCCCGCGGGCCGCGGCGGCGACCTTGAGGACGGCCTCCCGTCGGTCGGCCGGATCGCGGACGACACCCTTGCCGACGCGGTCCTTCCCGAGCTCGAACTGCGGCTTCACCATCGCCAGCACCTCGCCTGCGGGCTCGAGGCAGCGAGCGACCGCGGGCAGCACCTTGACCAGGGAGATAAAGGAGACGTCGATCGTCGCCAAGGAGGGAGCAAAAAGCAGATTGGCCGGCATCATCTCCCGCGCGTTGAGGCGCTCGATCACGTGCACGCGGGGGTCACTGCGCAGGCGTACGTCGAGCTGGCCGTAGGCGACGTCGGCGGCGATCACCCGCGCGGCGCCCCGCTGCAGCAAGCAGTCGGTGAAGCCCCCGGTAGAGGCGCCGACATCGAGGCAGTCCCTGCCGTCGACATCAATCCCAAGCGCCTCCAGTGCGTTCTCCAGCTTCACCCCGCCACGAGAAACGAAGCGCGGCCCCGTATCGACGATCAGGTCGGCGTCCGGTTCGACAAGCTGACTCGGCCGCAGCGCCACCGGCCCGTCCTGTCCCACCCGCACTTCCCCCGCCCGCACAGCGCCCGCGGCTGCGGAGCGGGACGGGAAGAGGCCACGATCAGCCAGAACCGCATCTATCCGGGCCCTTTTCATCGCCCGAAAGCTACAGCGGCATCTCACGAATGGCCGGATTTACCGGCGCTTGAGAGGCAGATGCAACATTTTCTTGACAAGTTCCCCCGCGTAATCCGGTCTTCTAGAGCAAATCGAAGCGCAGGAAGCCGGAGAATCCGTGAGATGCAGGGGATCTGTGACCCCACTCACACACAACTCGCACATACGTTCGTACGCTGTTCAAGGATTCGCAAGAGGAAACCGATTAAGGAGCAACAACGAAGACTTCCTGGCTGAGCCTCGCGTCGTAATCGCCTCGCTGCTTCCCACAGCGACGCACTCGACACAAACCGGGCTCACCTACCTCCCACGGATCCACATATATATAGAGATACATATCTCTCCTCCCTGTAGTAACCCCAGAAGCGCCCCGTCTCCCCGACGGGGCGTTTTCTGTTTGGGCTGCTTGTCGCAGGGGGACGCTGGGGTTGCTTTTGAGAACACTGCGGTTCTATCTTTTTCATCAACCAGTGCTGCTAGGTGGCAGGGGGCATGGGAGAGAAAAACAATCGGCCTTCGGGCCAAGGCGAAAGGAGCCTCGATGGAGGCAAGTGCCCCCCAGAGAGATAGGACCGCGCGGCGGGTAGAGGAACGACAGCCGAGCGGCTGGACGGTGTTCGTCGGCGCGCTTTTGCTGATCGTCGGATCGCTTGACGCCCTTTGGGGCCTGGCGGGGATCCTCAACAACGAAATCGTCGTCGTCGGCGGTCAGGGAGTGATCATCGCCGACGTTACGACCTGGGGCTGGATCCACCTCATCCTCGGCTCGATCGTCGCTGCCACCGGCCTCGGTCTCTTCGCCGGCGCCGAGTGGGCTCGCATGAGCGCGATTTTCTTCGTAACCGTTAACGCGATCGCGCAGATCGTCTGGTTCCCCGCCGCCCCGCTCTGGGCGTTCCTGATGATCATCCTCGACGTCACGATCATCTACCAGCTGACCGCGCGCTGGGAGGAATAACCCCAGCGGCTTCGGGCGATACCGGCTCAGGCCGGGGCCGCCGCCACCTCGCCGCTGGCGGCGGCCTCCCTCAGCCTCTCGAAGTCCCGTTCGTTCTGGTCGGCGTAGCTCTCGGCGAAGCGGGCGAGAGCCTTGTCGAAGGCCTCCCCGCTCCCCAGATAGGAGGCAATTCCGATCCGATCGCCGGAGCGGGCGTGCGCCCGCGCCAGCGCTTGACCGCAGAGGGACGCATAGATCGCGAGGTCGCGAGGGGACATCCGCTCGACCTCGGCCGACCCCTTGCCGTCCCATAGCTGGCGTACGTAAAAGCAGCGGCGCTCGTCGTCCAGTCCCGTCGTCGCGACCCAACCGAGGAAGATGTCGCTCGCCGCCTGCATCAACCGCTGTCCCTCGACGACCCGACGGCCATGGTTGCGGTAAGGGCTCGCGCCGGCGTAGGGCTCCAGCACCGACGCCTGCGCTTCCTTCGCCTGCAGGAAAAGAGGGTCGCTGGAATCCTTGCCGAGCAGCAGCACGATCCAGGCGCGGGTACCGACGCTGCCGACGCCGACGACCTTGTGGGCGGCATCGACGTAGCGGTAGGAGGCGGCAAGGCGCCTGCGGTCGTGGGTCAGCGACTCTCGGTAGGCCGCGAGCACCGTCTGCAACTGCTGCTCGGCGTCGGCGGCGTCGGTCAGCTCCTCCAGGGGCACGATCAGCGGCGGATCGCTGACGATCCGGATCTCACCGTCCCTTTCGTGGGTCAGCTTGCCCAGGGCGCGCAGGCTGTCCTTGGCGCGGGCCTTGGCGAGGTTCCGCTCGACCCGGCGATAGCGGCGCTCGTCGACCTGCGAGCGCAGGACTTCGAGAGCAGGTTCGACGTCGAGCCGGGAATACCAGACGTCAAGGTTGCGCATCCGCGCGAGCTCCCGCATCGACTTCCGGTAGGACGCGACCGCGCCGCGGATCGCCCGCCGCCGCTCCTTGGCGCTGAAGCTCCGCTCCCGGCCGGCCACGGCGAGGCTGGCGGCGAGGCGTTTCACGTCCCACTCGAAGGGGCCGCGGCAGGTCTCGTCGAAGTCGTTGCAGTCGAAGACAAGGCGTCGGTCCGGAGCCGAGAAGACTCCGAAGTTCGAGAGGTGGGCGTCACCGCAAAGCTGCGCCTCCAACCCCGCGGCCGGAGTCGTCGCCAGGTCGGCGGCCATCACCGCCGCGGCCCCGCGGAAGAAGGCGAAGGGCGAGGCGAGCATGCGGCCGTAGCGAATCGGCACAAGCTCGGGGACCCGGCTCCCGTCCTGCCGACCGAGGATCTGCAGCGGGTCGCGCGCAGCGGGCTCCCAATCTCCATGAGCGGAGCGAGGCACAGCGCCGCGGGCGGCCTTGCCGTTCGACATCGTGGCAGTGTCCATCCGCGCCGCGCTCAAAGCAAGCGGCCGGCGCTTAACTTCCGTGGATGCTTCCTGTTTTCGACGGCCACAACGACGTGCTGACGCGCGAGGACCATGCGGATCTCGTGCGCGGACGCGAGGGTGGGCACCTGGACCTGCCGCGGATGCGGGAGGGCGGGATGAGGGGCGGGATCTTCGCCGTCTTCACCCCTTCCCCAGAAGACGTCTCCCGGGGGCGCCGATTCGGCGGCGGAGGCCACCGGGAGCCGCCGGCCGAGCCGGTGGAGCACGGGCCGGCGGCCGCCCACGCCACCGCCGCAGCCGGGCGGTTGTTGCGGCTCGAGCGCGAGGGGCACGTCAGGGTCGCGCGAGGGGTCGCCGACATCGACGCCGCCCATGACGACCCTTCATCTCCCCCGGCCGCCGTCCTCCACCTGGAGGGCGCGGAGGCGATCGACCCCGAGCTGGAGGCCCTCGATCAGTGGTACGCGGCAGGGCTGCGATCGATGGGACCGGTCTGGAGCCGCGCCAACGCCTTCGCCCACGGCGTCCCCTTCGCCTTTCCCTCCTCCCCCGACATCGGACCGGGCCTGACCGAAGCCGGAAAGGCCCTCGTCTCCCGCTGTGCCGAACTGGGGATCCTCGTCGACCTCAGCCACATGAACGAGGCCGGCTTCTGGGACGCGGCGCGCCTGGAAGCGGGGCCGCTGGTGGCGAGCCACTCCGGAGCCCACGCCATCTGCCCCGCCTCCCGCAACCTCACCGACGCCCAGCTCGACGCGATCGGCGACAGCGGCGGGCTCGTCGGGATCGTCTTCGCAACCGTCTTCCTGCGGCCGGACTTCGCTGACGACCCGGAAACGCCGCTGGCGCTGATCGCCGAGCACGCCCGCCACGTCGCCGACCGGATCGGGGTCGAGCACGTGGCGCTCGGCTCCGACTTCGACGGCGCGACGGTCCCCGCGGAGCTCGGCGACGGCGCCGGCCTGCCGAAGCTCCAGGGCGCGCTCCGCGACGCCGGCTTCGACGAGGATGAGTTAGGGGCTATCTGCTGGCACAACTGGCGCCGCATCCTTGACGCCTGGTGGCGATGAGCGGGCGGCTCAGAGCCAGCCGGCTCGCTTGAAACGCCAGTAGAGGTAGAGGCAGATCGCGAGGATGACTGCCAGCACCAGCGGGTAGCCGAAG
>JBQCEW010000305.1:0-5100 GCA_051959815.1 Solirubrobacterales bacterium | reverse complement strand
CTGGGGACATCGCCAAGCTGAACGGCAACCAGCTCTTTATCTCGCACCTCAACCCGTGGGTCGCGGGGGAGACGAACAAGGCGCTGGCCAGCGCCGGCGTCACCGCCTTCGCGATGGAGGCGATTCCGCGGACGACGCGCGCCCAAGCGATGGACGCGCTCTCCTCGCAGGCAGCCGCCGCCGGCTACGCGGCGACGCTGATCGGCGCTCGCGAGTCCGGCCGCTTCTTCGGGATGATGACCACCGCCGCGGGTACGGTCCCGCCGGCCAAGGTTCTCGTCCTCGGCGCCGGCGTCGCCGGCCTGCAGGCGGTCGCCACCGCCAAGCGCCTCGGCGCGATCGTCACCGGCTTCGACATCCGCCGCGCCGCCTGGGAGCAGATCGCCTCGCTCGGTGGGCGGCCGCTGGAACTGGACTTCATCCCCGACGCCGAGGGCGAGGGCGGCTACGCCCGGCCCCTGACCGAGGAGGAGAACGCGCAGGTGCGCGACGCCCTCGCCGAGAACGCGGCGAAACAGGACATCATCGTCACCACCGCCGCGATTCCGGGTCGCCCGGCGCCGCTGCTGATCACTGCTGAGGGCGTCCGCAACATGGCGCCGGGGTCGGTGATCGTCGACCTCGCCGCCGAGACCGGCGGCAACTGCGAGCTGACCCAGCCGGGGCAGACCGTGGTCGAGGGCGGGGTGAAAGTGATCGGGACCCGCAACCTCCCCTCGGAGATGCCGGCGCCCGCCTCCCAGCTCTACGCGAAGAACCTCGAGAACCTGCTCGGCTTGCTGGTCACCGAGGAGGGCGAGGTCAAAGTGGACTTCGAGGACGACATCATCGCCGCCGCCTGCATCACCCAGAGCGGCGAGATCCAAAACGAGAGGGCAGCGAAGTAGCCATGGACCTGTTTGCCGAGATAACGATCTTCGTGCTCGCGATCTTCGTCGGCTTCGAGGTGATCTCGAAGGTGCCGACCACCCTGCACACGCCGCTGATGTCGCAGACCAACGCGATCCACGGCATCGTCATGCTCGGCGGCCTGATCGTCGTCGGCGAGGCCAACGA
The DNA here is from genome assembly GCA_051959815.1 of Solirubrobacterales bacterium. Taxonomy (GTDB): domain Bacteria; phylum Actinomycetota; class Thermoleophilia; order Solirubrobacterales; family 70-9; genus VAYN01. The sequence goes on along the minus strand of JBQCEW010000305.1, from coordinate 4,044 downwards.
CGGCCTCGAGTACGTGATCGGCACGATCGCGATCGCCTTCGGCGCGATCAACATCGTCGGCGGCTTCATGGTCACCGACCGGATGCTCGGCATGTTCTCCAAAAAGCCGAAACCGAAGGCTGACGCGGACGGGAAGGGCGGTTCCTGATGCCGCTAGCCGTGCTGGCGAAAGGTGGAGATGCCTCCACCGCTCTCTACATCGTCGCCTTTTCGCTCTTCATCATCGGGATCAAACAGGGGACGCACCCGACCACCGCCAAACGCGGCAACCTGATCGCCGCCGTCGGCATGGCGGTCGCGGTCGTCACCACCCTGCTCCTCGACGGGATCGGCAACTGGGGCCTGATCGCCCTCGGCCTCGCGATCGGCTCCGGGATCGGCGCCTACGCCTCGATCCGAGTGCAGATGACCGAGATGCCGCAGATGGTCGCCCTCTACAACGGCGTCGGCGGCGGCGCCGTCGCCCTGATCGCCTGGTCCGAGCTCCGCCACGGCATCAGCGAAATCGATTCCGGCGTGATCAGCGCGATCCCGCTGGAAGTCCTGATCCCGACCCTGCTCGCGGCGATCATCGGCTCGGTCTCCTTCTGGGGCTCGAACATCGCCTTCGCCAAGCTCCAGGACCTGATCCCGACCCGGCCGCTGGCGGTGCCGGGGCAGCAGGTGATCAACGCTGTCCTGCTGATCGCGGCGATCGCCGGAGCGGTCGACATCGCGGTCAACAACGGCAGCCCCTCCGAGGCGATCTTCATCGGCATCCTCGTCGTCGCAGCGATCCTCGGCAACCTCGTCGTGCTGCCGATCGGCGGCGCCGACATGCCGGTTGTGATCTCGCTGCTGAACGCCTTCACCGGCCTTTCGGCTGCCGCCGCCGGCTTCGCGCTTGACAACGTCGCCCTGATCGTCGCCGGCACCCTCGTCGGCTCCTCGGGAACGATCCTCACCCTGGAGATGGCGACGGCGATGAACCGCTCCGTCGCCAACATCCTCTTCGCCGGTTTCGGCGGTGCTCCCGCCGGCGGCGCCGCGGGCGGGGGCGAGGAGCGGCCCCACGTCTCGATCGGCGCCCAGGACGCGGCGATCAAGCTCGCCTACGCGGACTCCGTCGTCTTCGTCCCGGGTTACGGCCTTGCCGTCGCCCAGGCACAGCACGCGATCAAGGAGGTCGCCGACCAGCTCGAGAAGCGCGGCGTCACCGTTGGCTACGCGATCCACCCGGTCGCCGGCCGCATGCCGGGCCACATGAACGTCCTCCTCGCCGAGGCCGACGTGCCTTACGAGCAGCTGAAGGAGATGGAGGAGATCAACCCCGAACTGCCTCGTACCGACGTGGCGGTGGTCGTCGGCGCCAACGACGTCACCAACCCGGCGGCGAAAAACGACCCCAACTCGCCGATCGCCGGGATGCCGATCATCGAGGTCTCCGAGGCCCGAGAGGTGATCGTGATCAAGCGCTCCCTCAGCCCCGGCTTCGCCGGCATCGACAACGACCTCTTCTACGAATCGAACACCTCGATGCTCTTCGCCGACGCCAAAGCGGCAGCCGGCGAAATTGCCGCGGCGATCGAGGACCTGTAGCCGCCGTCACACCGCGGTAAGCAGCTTTGTAGTAGCGGCTCTCCCTGCGGCGGCCATAGGGTCGAGGCAGCTTCGAACGCTCACCCCGTCTTTCGCGCTCGGAACCGTCCAAACGTAGGGAGAGGAACAAAATGAAGAAGGCTCTTGTTGTGGTTGTGGCCGCCGTCTCGCTGCTCCTGTCCGGAGTTCTGGCTGCGCAAGCTTCTGCGGACACCGCTGGCGAAATCTCGGCCCTGCCGGTTCTCGATGCGCTCAACCGCTCGGAACTTCCTCTCTCCAACAGCGGCAAATGGGCGGCCCTCGGCTGGGACGCGGAAGTGACTTACAAAACGGGGCAGGACACGACCTCGGGGTGGGGCCCCGTCAGCGCCTACCCGAACGTCGCCGGCGCCTACTGGACCCCGACCGCCTTCAGCGATTCGGGCGGCGGGGAGGCGGCCGCGATCACGATGAAAGCCAGCCCGGAACTTGAAAACCGCTACGTGGCGCTGTGGCTGGACATGTCCGAACCCGGCACCCGCACGTCTGGCTTCCAATCCGGCTACCAGTTGAGTTGGACCCAGAACGCCGGCTCGACCACGGTCTATACGGTGACTCTCTCCAAGTACGGCTCCGGCGTGCGGGAAACGCTCGCCTCCAACGCCTCGGTCACGATTGCCCCCGGCAGCACGCTCGCGATCTCCGACACCGGCGGCACTGTGACCGCCTGGCTGGGGAGCGGCGGCAGCCTCAGCTCGCTTCTCTCAGCCGCCGACACCACCTACTCGAGCGGCTACACCGGCATCGAGGCCGCCGGCAACATCAGCCGCTCGACGAACTTCCAGGCGGGCGAACTGCCCGGCTCGACGCCGCCGCTGCTCGATGCGCTCAACCGCTCCGAAACCCCTCTCTCTAACGGCGGCAAATGGTCGGCGCTGGCCTGGGACTCCGGCGCCAGCAACCTGACCGGCCGGGACACGACCGAAGGCTGGGGTCCCTCGGAAGCCTTCTCGAACGTCGCCGGCGCCTACTGGAACCCGACGACTTTCAGCGACGGCGGCGCCGGTGACGCGGCCGCGCTCACGCTGAAGAAAAGCCCCGAACTGGAAAACCGCTACGTCTCGATCTGGTTGAACGCCTCCAGTCCGGGCACGACCAAGTCCGGCTACCAGCTCAGCTGGACCCTGACCTCATTCCTCTCGCCCACCGTCTATTCGGTGAAACTCTCGAAGTGGGCCTCGGGAACCGAGACTGTCCTAGCCTCCAACTCCTCGGTCACGATCCCCAACAACACCACGCTCGAGCTCACCGATACGGGCGGGACGGTGACGGCGCTGAAGGGGACGCCGGAAGTGATGACGAACCTCCTCTCCGCCGCCGATTCCACCTATTCGAACGGCTACGCCGGGATCGAGGCTTCGGGCAACATCAGCCGCTCGACCGATTTCCGGGCCGGCTCGCTGCCGGGTGCGACCGAACCGCCGGCAGCTCCGACCGTAAGCGCCGTCAGCCCCGCCTCGCCGGCGAACAACAACAACCCGAAGATCTCCGGCAGCGCTGCGGGGGGCTCGACGGTGACGCTCTACACCAACTCCACCTGCACGACCGCCGCCGGCGCCAGCGGCTCGGCTGCGACGTTCGCCAGCCCGGGCATCACCGTCACGGTGTCCGACAATACGACGACGACCTTCTACGCGAAGGCCAGCAACTCCGCCGGCAGCTCACCCTGCTCGACCTCCAGCGTCACCTACACCGAGGACTCGACGCCGCCGGGGGCGCCCACCGTCAGCTCGACCAGCCCGGCGAGCCCGGCGAACAACAACGAACCGAAGGTGATCGGCAGTGCCGAAAGCGGCTCGACCGTGAAGCTCTACGGCAACAGCACCTGCACGGGCTCGGTGCTTGCCAGCGGCTCGGCCGCGACCTTCGCCAGCCCCGGCATTACCGCCTCGGTGGCCGACAACACGACCACGACCTTCTACGCCACCGCGACCGACACGGCAGGGAACGCCTCGGCCTGCTCCACCAGCTCGGTGAAATACGAAGAGCAGACGCCGAAGGTGTACTGGGGCGCTTGGATGGGCGGCAATGCCTACGGAGAAAAATTCGGCGACGCCCCGTGGGACTCGGAAACGTGGAACAAATTCGAGGAACATGCCGGCAAGAAAGTCTCGATCGTTCACTTCGGCCAGCCGGCGCCGTGGAACCAGGCCTTCGCCGAAGGGCCGCTGAATCTGACCCGCGAACGGGGTGCGATCCCGCTGATGGACATGGACCCCGACGGTGTCACCCAGAAAGAAATCGTCGAAGGCAAAAAAGACTCCTACTTCAAAACCTGGGCGACCGCGGTCAAAAACTACGGCTACCCGCTCTTCTTCCGCTGGGAGTGGGAGATGAACGGCACCTGGTTCCAGTGGGGCTCTGAAGCGGCCTCGAACCCGACGCTGTACAAGGAAGTCTGGTGGCACCTGCACAAACTGTTCGAAG
>JBQCEW010000304.1:0-3486 GCA_051959815.1 Solirubrobacterales bacterium | reverse complement strand
TCCGTCCTCTATCAGGTCGATCACGCAGAAGTCGCTGTGTTGGGGGACGTGGTTCGGGGCGATCGTGTCGTGCGTCTCCTCCTGGGTGCCGCCGCGATCGACGACCTGGGCGATGTCGTCGAGGACCTGGAAGCGCCGGTTGACCCGCCGCACCTGCACCACCGAGAGAGCGGTGACCACCACGGCCACCACCGCCACGACCAAGGCGATGGCCGCGAAGGAGATCATTCCCCGCCGGTGCTGGTGGTCAGGCTGGAGGCGGCGCCACCGGTGAGGACGCGGCGGGTGAGAGACGGGAGGAGGATGCGGGCGTGCGCGGCGAGGGCGTAGGGGCGTGGGACGTAGCGCTCGGCCTTGCGTCCCGGACCGCACTCGTAGATCGCCTCGGCGACCTTCTCGGGCTTGGAGACGATCCAGCGGGTGAGGGCTTTCTCGCGCAGCTCGGTGGCGGGGAAGCCCTCGGTGCGGATGAAGCCGGGCAGGACGAGACCGACGTGGACGCCGTTCGGCTTCTCCTCGGCGTAGAGGGAGTCCGACCAGCCGATCAGGGCGAACTTGCTGGCGCTGTAGGCGCCGGTGCGGGCGCGGGAGACGCGACCGGCGGTGCTGGCGACGTTGACGATCGCGCTCGGGGCCGCTGCGCGCAGGAGCGGCAGGAGCGCCTCGGCGAGGCGGACGACGGCGTCGAAGTTGAGCTCCATGTGGCGATGGACGTTGGCGTAGCCGCCCTCGGCGAAGCTCGCGCGCCAGGCGGCGCCGGCGTTGTTGACGAGCAGGTCGAGCCTGCCGCCGTGCTCGGTCTCGAGATGCCGGCGGATGCGCGCGGGCGCGTCCGCGTCGGTGAGGTCGACGGCGACGTAGGTCACCTTGCAGGGCAGCGAGTCGGCGAGCTCACGCAGCAGCTCCTCCCGCCGCGCGACAAGGATGAGCTCCGCCGCCGGCTCGCGCGCAAGCCGAATCGCCGTCGCTTTTCCTATCCCCGTTGACGCTCCCGTTATAAGGGCGACTCCCACGTCCGCAACAGTATGGGAATGGAGGGCTCACCGGAAGCGCATCACCGATTCGGCGACATCCGCCGCGAAGGCGAGCGGGTGACGCCGCTGGAGCTCTTCTTCGACCTCGTCTTCGTCCTCGCGATCACCCAGTGCACGGCTCTGATGTCGCATGACCAAACCTGGTCGGGACTGCTGCAGGGGCTGCTGATCCTCGGCGTACTCTGGTGGGCGTGGGTCGGCTACGCCTGGCTGACCAGCGTCGTCGATCCCGAGGCGCTGGCGATTCGCGGGGTGATCTTCGTCGCGATGGCGGCGCTGCTGATCGTCTCGATCTGCGTGCAGGAGGCCTTCGGCAATCTCGGGCTCACCTTCGCGCTCGGGATCGGCGTCTTCCGCGCCGCCCACATCGCGCTCTTCTGGCTGGCCGGCGCCGAGGCCGAAGACGGCGACTTGCGGCGCTCGGTGGCCGGGCTCGCGGTCAGCACCGCGATCGCCGTCGCCATCCTCGCCCTCTCCTCCCTCTTCGACGGGATCGCCCAGGGGGCGCTGTGGGCGCTGGCGATCTTCCTCGACATGGCCGGCCCCTACTTCTTCGGCTCGGAGGGCTGGAAGCTCGTCCCCGGCCACTTCGCCGAGCGCCACGGCCTGATCGTCATCATCGCCCTCGGCGAGAGCATCGTCGCCCTGGGGATCGGCGCCTCCGGCAAGCTCGATCTCGGGATCGGCACCGCCGCCGTGCTCGGGGTCTTCCTCGCCGCCGCCCTCTGGTGGACCTACTTCGACGTCGTCGCCCTGATCTCGGCGCGGCGATTAGGCGAAGCCGAGCCCGGCCGGGTCCAGAACGAGCTCGCCCGCGACTCCTACTCCTACATCCACCTGCTGATGGTCGCCGGGATCGTCCTCATCGCCTTCGGGATGAAAGTGACGATCGGCCACCACGCCGACCGCCTCGACGACGTCCCCGCCTTCGCCCTGCTCGGGGGCCTCGCGACCTACCTGCTCGGGCTCGTCGCCTTCCGCTACCGCCACGTCCACACGCTCAACCGCCACCGACTGGGGCTGGCGATAGTGCTCCTCTTCCTCGTCCCGGTCGCGACCCAGGTGCCGGCGTTGATCTCACTGACCGCCGCCGTCGTACTGGTCTGGGCGATGATTGCCTACGAGCATCGCGGGTACGGACCAGGGCGGCAGGAGCTGCGGCGTGAAGCAAACATCGCGTAGTTCCGGTACGAGCACTTGCCGACAAAACATCCGTCCATATAGGCATACTGCCGGCACCAGTTGACTACTCCCGATCTTCTCGACAAGCTCCTACGTACCGGCGCCCCCTCCGGTTACGAGGCACCCGCCGCCGAGGTCTGGCGCGAGGCTGCCTCCTTCGCGGAGATCAGCGTCGACGGGATCGGCTCGACGATCGCCCGCGTCGGCGAGGCCTCGCCGCTCGTGGCGGTGGTCGGCCACATCGATGAGATCGGGCTCGTCGTCACCCACATCGACGAGAAGGGGTTCCTCTGGTTTGCCCCGATCGGCGGCTGGGACCCGCAGATCCTCGTCGGCCAGCGGGTCGAGATCCGCGGCAAAGACGGGTTGGTCCCCGGCGTCGCCGGGCGCAAGCCGATTCACCTGCTCGAGGCCGACCAGCGCAAGAAGGTCGTCGAGCTGAAGGGCATGCATATAGACATCGGCGCTGCCGACCGCGAGGAGGCCGAGCAGTTGGTACGGGTCGGCGACCCGGTCGTGATCCGCACCGAGCCGATGCCGGTCGCCGGCGACCGCCTCGGCGCCTACGTCGCGCTGGAGAGCCTGCGCCGCTGCGCCGAGGGCGACGGTCCCGGCGGCTCCTTCGCCGCTGTCGCCGCTGTGCAGGAGGAGATCGGCCTGTTCGGCGCCCGCACCGCCTCCTTCCAACTGCGACCCGACATCGCGATCGCCGTCGACGTCACCCACGCCACCGACGCCCCGGGCGTCGACGAGAAGGAGATCGGCAGCCACCCCTTCGGCTCCGGCCCGGCGATCGGCCGCGGCTCCACCCTCTCGCCCAAAGTCTTCGAGCTGCTGGTCGAGACCGCCGAGGCCGAGGGCATCGACTACACGGTGAGCGCCAGCGGCCGCGGGACCAGTACCGACGCCGACGTCCTGCAGATCTCCCGCGCCGGGATCCCGACCGGCGTCGTCTCGATCCCGCTCCGCTACATGCACTCCCCGGTCGAGATGGTCGACCTCGGAGACGTCGAGGCAACCGTCCAACTCCTCGCCGCCTTCGGCTCACGCCTCAACAGCGACGTCGACCTAAGTCGCTGAGCTACAACCAACCGCGAGGGGCCCTCTTCGACAGCATCCCATGGTTCCTTTCGGTCGCCTGCTGTCCGAAAGGAACCACGACTTGCCTTCGTGCGCCGGGAGCGATCGTGGGAGGGTGCCGACGTCCCCCGCAGGAATGTTCGGCGATATGCAATCTGTCTCTTGCGCGGCGGAGCCGCGCAGCATGTTC
>JBQCEW010000303.1:0-3298 GCA_051959815.1 Solirubrobacterales bacterium | reverse complement strand
GTGCCTATCTGCCCGCCGGGGAACGTCGAGAGCCCACCCATTCAGCAGAGGTGCAAAGACGCGGCGATCGGCGGCGGCAGGATGATCCTCAACATCCACCTTCCGGAACAGCCGCCGGTAGAAGCACGAAGTGAACTGACTGCCTTCAACGACGGGCTCCGCGACGGCGTCCAAACCATCTCGATCGTCGGTGATCTCAACGTGCCCATCCGTGCGGAGATCATCATTACCGTGTCGGTGAGGAGAAGCACGGCGAGCGCTTACAAGCTGAAACTGGTCGGCTCGGTACCAAAGATCGCCGGGGGCAGTGGATCGATCACCTATCTCGGGCTCCGGTTCCGTAAGGGCGTTTTTTCCGCCCGCTGTGTGAAACGGCACCTTGCTATCGGTTTCGGCGCTGAACTCGCGGATGGGAGCTTGGTCCGCGGCGGCACTCTCCGCTCCTGCACGCCTTCACCTTGAGTGAGACAGCCAACGCCGGCAGAGCTCCCTTCCGAGCTGGTTGAAGGCGCCGATCTTCTCCCTGGTCTCCGGACCCAGCGCCGCCGGGTCGACGCCGATGCGGACGGCGTCGGGGTCGGCTTCGTAGTCGTCGATCCAGTGCAGGGCGTCGGCGCGGCTGACCTCGGGGTGGAACTGGATCGCCCAGGCGCGCTCGCCGAGGCGGCAGGCCTGCAGGCAGACCTCGCTGCGAGCGAGGGGGACCGCGTTCGCCGGCAGCGGGAACTCGTAGCTGTGCCACTGGAAGGCCTCGAACTCCGGAGCGAGGGGGCCGAGCAGTGGGTCGTCTTCTCCCTCCGGCGCTACCTCGACCCGGTGCCAGCCGATCTCGGGACGGAAGGTGCGCTGTGGTCGCGCGCCCGCCGCCGCAGCGAGTAACTGCCCGCCGAGGCAGAGCCCTAGCAGCGGAACCTCGCGCTCGAGCAGCTCTCGCAACAGCGCCTCCTCCTCGGCGATCCAGCCGTGGCGGTCGCCTTCGTCGACGTTCATCGCCCCGCCGAGGACGAAGACGGCGTCGTAGCCGAGCGGGTCTGCCGGCGGCTGCGGTCGCTCGGCCAGCGTCCACTCGTCGAGCTCGCCGCCCGCCTCCGCGATCGCCTCGGCGAAGACGCCGGGACCCGCGTCGCGCTGGTGGACGATCGCGAGAACCCTCACGTTCCGAAACGTATAGGGTCCGCGCAGGGAGGTAGCTATCTAATGAATAAACGAATCAGTCATCTAGTGGTGGCTGCGGCGCTGACCGTTGCCGCAGTGTTCTTGGCAGTCGGCTTGGCCGCTGCCGAAAAACCGATCAAAGTCGTCGCCGGGGAACTCGAAGCCGAATTCAACGGCGGCTTCACCCCGAAGGTCCTATCGAAGACGAAGCCGACGCCGATCACCTTCAACATCTCCGGCAAATTCCGCAGCCTTAACGCGCAGGAACCGCATGTGCCGGCAATCAAGGAATTCCTATTCGAAGGCGACAAGCACGCCTCGATCGACGTCAAGGGACTGCCCGTCTGCAAGGCGTCTCAGCTGCAGTCGCGTGATACGGCCGGCGCCCGTAAAGCGTGTGGCCCGGCGATCATCGGCACCGGCAAGACCGAAGCCGGGATCAAGTTCCCCGAACAGAAGGAGATCCCGGTAACGAGCGAACTGCTCGCCTTCAACGGCGGTGTCAAGGGCGGCGTCACGACGCTGTTCATCCACGCGTACATCACCGTCCCGACCCCGGCCGCGATCGTCACCACCGTGAAAATCAAGAAGATCCATAACGGCCGTTACGGCACCGGGAGCATCGCGACGATCCCGAAGATCGCCGGTGGCAACGGCTCGGTGAAATCGTTCAGCCTCACCCTGCAGAAGGGGATCCTCACCGCGACCTGCCCGGACGGACACCTGAACGCCCGCGGCACCGCCGTCTTCGCCGACGGCACCCGCGCCTCCGGCGGCGTCGTCAGGAAGTGCACCGGAAAGGGTTGATCTGATTCTCCGCCGCGCACTGCTGCTGGCAGCCGTCCTTACGACGGCCGCCGGCGGCAGTGCGTTGGCGACGGGGGTCAGCGTCCTGCCACCGGAAGTGGAAGCGAACTTCGAGGCTTACTTCACTCCCCACGCGCTTTCGAAGAAAGAACAGACGCCGCTGTCGCTAGAGATCGGGATGGAACTTCAATATGCCCCGGCTCTACCCGTTCCCCTCTTGAGGAATTCGAAATCGAGGAGGACCGGCATGCGCGCTTGAACCTCGATGGCGTGCCGATGTGCTCGCCTTCCTCTCTCCAGACGGAAAAGCCTCCACTTCAGCGCATCTGCAAAGCGGCTCTGGTCGGCCACGGCACGGTGACTGCGGAGTTCCACTTTCCGGAAACGACGACGGGACCGAGCCGTGTCCCCGTCCGGATCTACAACGGACCGGCGGCAAGAGGCGCGGGGACGCTGTTTCTCGTCTTCTCCTTAACGGTCCCCACGCCAGCCGTTTACGTCTCCAAGGTTTCGATCGAGAAAACCGACGATGGTCCCTACGGCCTGAAGCTGGTCGGAAAGCTCCCGAAGATCGCCGAAGGCTACGGCTCGGTCATGCGCCTCGGACTTACGTTTGGCAAGCGCGTCTTCTCAGCGGTTTGCAGGAGCCGTCACCTTGCTACCGGTTTCGAGGCCGGCTTGGTGGATGGCACCAAACTGCTCGGCACTGCGACCAGGTCCTGCACCGCCATGCCCGAACCGCACATCCGGTAGCACCCGGCGCAGCCAGCGCGGGGTGTGCCAGGCGGCGCTGCCGGTGAGGCGGAGCAGGACCGGGAGCAGCAGGAGGCGGATGAGGAAGGCGTCGAGGAGGACGGCGATGCCAAGGATCGCGCCCATTTCCTTCGGCGGCAGGGGGCCGGAGAGGGCGAAGGTGAAGAAGACCGCCACCATCACCGCGCCGGCGGCGAGGACGACGCGGCCGGAGTGGGCGAGGCCGCCGATCATCGCCTGCTTGGCGCTGCCCGTCTCCTCCCAGTGCTCGCGCGCCGAGGAGAGCAGGAAGACGGTGTAGTCCATCGCGATCGCGAAGACCATCGCGAAGAAGAAGACCGGCGCCCAGGCGTCGAGGAAGCCCTGCGGTTCGAAGCCGAGGGGGCCGGCGAGGTTGCCGTCCTGGAAGACCAGCTTGGCGACGCCGAAGGCGGCCGCGGTCGAGAGCAGGTTGGTGAGGACGCCGAGCGCGGCGATCAGCGGCGCCTGGAAGGCGACGAGCAGGAGCAGGAAGCCGAGGACGAGGACGACGCCGATCACCAGCGGCGTCTTCGCCGCGAGCGCCGCCTCGAGATCCTGGTTT
>JBQCEW010000302.1:0-3253 GCA_051959815.1 Solirubrobacterales bacterium | reverse complement strand
CGGGGGCGCGCGGGAACTAGTCTTGGCGGTCTGTGAGCGTTCGCTCTTCTATTGCGGTGCTGGGCGTGGTGGCCATTGTTGGGCTGCTCGTGTTCGGGCTGGTCAGCAAAGGGGCCTCGCGGCTGGCGCTGGGGGATCCAGCGCCTAGTGGGGCGCTGCCGCGGCTTGAAGGCGGTGGGGACGGCTCCCTGGCGGAATACAAGGGCCAGTGGGTGCTGGTCAATATCTGGGCCTCTTGGTGCGGGCCCTGCCGGGGGGAGGCGCCGGCGCTGGAGAAGTTCCAGCAGCAGCATGGCGGTCCCGGCTTCACCGTGCTGGGCATCGACAGTCGTGACCTCAGCAGCGACGGGCGCGAGTTTGTCAAGCGCTATGGGCTCAGTTATCCGCAGCTTCGCGATGGCGACGGGGCTGCCGCGCATGACTTTGGCACGACGGGGGTGCCGGAGAACTTCCTGGTCGATCCGAAGGGGAAGGTGCGGCTGCTCGTGCGGGGGCCCGTTGACGAGGCCTACCTGCAGAACGCAGTGGCTCCGATGATCGGTGGCGGTAAGTCATGAGGGTGCGTCTGGTGCTACTGGCGCTTGCCGCGCTCGTGCTGACGGCGCCGCTCGCCGCCGCTGAGCAGCGCGCTTCGCTGATCGAAATCGAAAAGCAGGTGATGTGTCCGGTCTGCGGGACGCTGCTGCAACTCGCGGAATCGCCGCAGGCTCAGCGCGAGAAAGCCTTCATCCGGCGGCTGATCGCGGAAGGCAAGACCGAAGCGCAGATCAAGGACGCGCTGGTGGCCGAGTACGGCGACGAGGTGCTGGCGCTGCCGCAGGGCTCGGGCTTCAGCCTCTCCGCCTACGTGGTACCGATCGTCGCCTTCATCGTCGCCGCCGTCGCGCTGGCGATCGGGGTGCTTCGCTGGCGGCGGGCCGGGGGCAAGCGAAGCGATCGTGATGCGACTCACCCCGCAGGGCCCAAAGGCGAAGACGCCGAGCGGCTCGACGCCGACCTGGCGCGCTACGACCTCTAACCGACGGCGATCGTCCCCAGCGCCGAAATCGACAGGCGCTTGATCACGGTACAAAACGAGCGGCCACCGCCCCGATCCGCAGCGGGCGCCGGCAATCCGGCCACGACCACATCCGCCTGCTGCGCCGCGGCAAGACACGGTCCCGGTTCGTCGACTGCCGAGGGCCCCGCGAGCACCACGAGCTCGTAGGCCTTGCGCAGCTTCTCGACCATGTGGGCGAAGCTCTGCAGGCCGAGCAGGGTCTCGGCCTTGCTCGCCGGCCGGCCCGCGCAGATGCAGACGAGCTGCTCGGCGACGGCGGCGGCCGAGCCGGCCATCACCACCGGTTGCAGGATGTCGGCGGGCTCGGCCTCCCAGCGCAGGTACTCGTGCAGGCCAGGCGCCGGAGCGACGCCTACCTGCGACGCCAGCCGCGGGTGGGCGAGGTCGCACTCGACAAGGATCGTGGGGCGGCCGGCAGCGGCCGACGCAGCCGCCAGCGCGATCGCCGCGACCGCGGTCGCATCCCCCTCCCCGCTGACCAGCACGACCCGCTGCCCGTCCAGCCGCGGCAGCGCCTTCTCCAGGCTCGCGAAGTCGCTGCGGCGCAGGGACCAGGCCCGCGCCTCCTCCGGCGGCCCCGCGATCTTCGCCAGGACCGGCAGCCTGCCCCGGCGCAGCATCACATCCGCTCGGGGGCGGAGATCCCCAGCAGCTCCAGGGCGGCGGCGATCGTCCGTTTCGTCGCCAGGCAGAGCGCCAGGCGGGACGCTTCCACCCCCTCGCCTTCGGCGCCGACGACCTGACAGTCGCGGTAGAAGCCGTGGAAGTCGGCGGCAACTGCCGTCGAGTAGGCGCAGATCCGATGCGGGGCTCGTTTGGCGGCTGCGACCCGCACCTCCTCGGGGAATTCGAGCAGGCGCTTGACCAGGACCTTCTCGCTCTCCTCTAGCGGCGGCCGGTCGGCCGGCACCGCCGGCGCCACCCCCTCCCCCGCTTTGCGCAGGATGCTGGCGATCCGCGCGTGTGCGTACTGGACGTAGTAGACGGGGTTCTCGCTCGACTGGCTGCGGGCCAGCTCGAGGTCGAGGTCCACGGTCGTCTCATGGCTGCGCCAGAGCATGAACCAGCGGGTCGCGTCGACGCCGATGTCGTCGAGCAGCTCGTCGAGGGTGATGAAGTCCCCCGTCCGCTTCGACATCTGCACGCGCTCGCCGCTTTCGACGACGTGGACGAGGCTCATGATCGGCACCTCGAAGACGGCGGGATCGGCACCAAGCGCCTCAAGCGCCGCCCGCATCCGCGCCACGTAGCCGTGGTGGTCAGCGCCCCAGACGTCAATCAGCCGCTCGAAGCCGCGCTGCAGCTTGTCCCAGTGGTAGGCGATGTCCGGCGTCAGGTAGGTGGCCTCGCCGTTGGAGCGGATCAGGACCCGGTCCTTGTCGTCGCCGAAGTCGGTGGTCCGCAGCCAGAGCGCGTCTTCGCTGCGGTAGGTGTGGCCGCGCTTCTCCAGCTCGGCCAGCACCTCCTCGACCTCGCCTTTGGCGTAGAGGCTGCGCTCGGAGAAGAAGGTGTCGAAGCGGACGCCGAAGCGCGCGAGCGTCTCCCGCACCCCGTCGAGCATCAGCTCGACCCCGCGCTCCCGCAGCGCCTCGAGGTCGCCCGGATCGGCGCCCTCCCCCTGCAGCCGCTTGGCGATCTCGCTCACGTATTCGCCCGCGTAGCCGTCCTCGGGTGGCTCCTCCCCCCTCATCCGTGCCGCGATCGACTCGGCGAAGCGGTCGATCTGGCTGCCGGCGTCGTTGACGTAGTACTCGCGGAACACGTCGTGCCCGGCCGCCTCCAGCAGCCGCACCACCGAATCGCCGTAGGCGGCGTGGCGGCCGGTGCCGACGTGGATCGGGCCGGTCGGGTTGGCAGAGACGAACTCGACGAGGACCTTCTCCGGCGACGTGGTCGGCGCCGGGCCGAGGTTCTCGCCCGCCTCCAGCAGGTCGCCCAGCGCCCGCAGGTACCAGGAGTCGGCGAGGAAGAAGTTGACGAAGCCGGGACCGGCGACCTCGATCCGCTCCAGGCTGACGGCGAGGTCGGCGTCGGCTTCGAGCTCGGCCCGCAGCCGCTCGGCCACCGCCCGCGGGTTGTCGCTGAGGTGGCGGGCCAGGAGCATCGCCGCGTTGGAGCTGTAATCGCCGAGCTCGGGCTTCGGCGGCCGCTCCAGGGTAGGCCGCGGCTCGCTCGGATCACTCTCGTGCAGGG
>JBQCEW010000301.1:0-4878 GCA_051959815.1 Solirubrobacterales bacterium | reverse complement strand
GTGGAGGCGACCGCGGCGGCGATCGGGCCGGGGATCGGGCCCTGCTGTTACGAGGTGGGGGAGGAGGTGCTGGGCGCTTTCTCCGATCTGGGCGATGAGGTCGCCGAGGGGCGCATGCTGGACCTGCCCGAGGTCGCGCGGCGGCTCCTCGCGCGAGCGGAGGTTGAGCATGTTGAGTCCGCCGGGCTCTGCACCAGTTGCGAGGAGGAGCTTTTCTTTTCTCACCGTCGCGACCGCGGCCGCACTGGCAGGCAGGCGGGAATAGCCTGGCTCGAAGGCTGAGCGATGGCGGAGCTGATCCACGACATCGACGCGGCGAAGGTGGCCGCGAACCTGGAGGAGGTGCGCTCGGTGGCCGGCGAGGGGGTCGAACTGCTGGTCGCGACCAAGTACGTCCCGCTGGAGGAGATGGGGAAGCTGGCCGAAGCCGGCGTGCGGCTGGTGGGGGAGAACCGCCAGCAGGACCTCGCGGCCAAGCACGAGCGCTGGGACGAGGCCTTCGAATGGGACTTCATCGGCAACCTGCAGAGCCGTAAGCTCAAGCTCGTCCTTCCCCTCTGCCGGCTGATCCACTCGGTCGCCACCGACTCGGCGCTCGCGCAGCTCGAGAAGCACGCTCCGCCCGAGACCGAGGTGCTGGTCGAGGTCAACCTCTCTGGTGAGGAGGGCAAGGGTGGGGTCGAGCCTGGGAATCTGGGCGCCTTCATCGAGCGCTGCCCCGTTCGTGTCTCCGGCCTGATGACGATGCCGCCCTTCAGCGAGGACCCGGAGCACTCGCGCCCTTATTTCGCCCGTCTGGCGGAGCTCGCCGCCGCCCACGGCCTGGAGCGCCTCTCGATGGGGACCTCGCAGGATTGGCGGGTCGCGGTCGAGGAGGGGGCGACGATTGTCCGCCTCGGGCACGCCCTCTTCGTGTGATCCGCCGCAAATCTGGGAATAATCTGTAAAGGAGTCGGCCGTCCGAGGCCGAATCACGCGAAACAGATGGCCTTCCGCGACACCTGGCATAGAGCGCTGGTCTACTTTGGACTCGCCGAGGACCACGATTACGGTCCTGAATACGAGGAAGACTTCGAGCCCGAGACCGGGACCGAGGAAGTCTTCGAGGGTCGCCGCGAACGCGGCGAGAGTGGCTCGGTGCGCCGCCTGCCGACCTCGCGCCGCCCGCGCCGCGACGAGATAGACGACATCTTCGGCGACGACGAACCGATCGGTGGCGGCCGCACCCGGACCCTGCGCCCGGTCGACAACGGCGGAGACATCCAGGTCCACTTGGTCATCCCCCGCAACTTCAACGACGCCCAGCAGGTCGCCGACCAGTTCAAACGCTCGGTCCCGGTGATCCTCAACCTGCAGACCGCCGATCACGAGCTCTCGAAGCGGATGATCGACTTCTGCTCCGGCCTCACCTACGCCCTCGACGGCGGCATGCAGCGCATCGCCGAGAAGATGTTCCTGCTGACCCCGCGCAACGTCGAAGTCTCCGCCGAGGAAAAGGCGAGGCTGATCGACAAGGGCTTCTTCAACCAGTCCTGACGCGGCCTGCCGTCCGTTCACCGGATCGACACGACCCGGCTTCAGTTTCTTAACTGTGCGCAGGAGGGCCGTTCTTAGGTTCCCCCGGGATCAGACGTAACTAATCCCGAAAGGAACCGAACATGGTGAGAAGCACCAAGTTGAGCGTGCTCTTAGGGGCGGTGCTGCTCTTGATCGCAGCCGTCCTCGTGGCTACGGCCGCGGCAACCCCGCCGAGCGGCCCGGCGCTGACCGGCGTCCCCAGCGCGAACACGAAGTCGGCGGGCTATGCCCCCTCCGACGTCCTCTCGCCCGAGCTGCGCCAGATCGCTGTCGCCCAGGGCGCGACCAAGCTCGAGAACCCCTCGGCGCTGACGTCCTTCTACGGTTATGACAACGACGTGCTCAACGAAGCGGGCCAGCCGGCGATGGTCCCGACGCCGACCAGCGGCGGTAAAGAGGCGCACAAGACCGAGCCCGACGAGAACACCTACCTCGTCTTCAAGAAAGGCCTCAGCGGCGCCGACCCCAACTACGACTACGGCACCCACTTCCTTTTCCAGGGGCACGAGGGTGGCGCTGGCGGGGCCGGCTACATCACCCGCATCAACCTCGACGCCGACGCCGCCCACCGGGTGACGCTGATGGCGACCAAAGACGCCTTCGGCAACCAGCTGGCGACGATCGACGGCTCGACCTGGGACCCGTGGGCCAAGCGCCTGCTGTTCACCACGGAGAACGCGAACGCCCCCACCTACGCGATGACGCCGGACTTCCCGCCGGTTGTCACCGACGTCTCCGGCGCCATCGGCCGCGGCGGCTACGAGGGGATCAGAAACGACGGCGACGGCAACCTCTGGATCGACGAGGACATCGGCGGCTCCAGCAAGCCCGGGACCAAGGCCAGGTTCCCGAACAGCTACATCTACCGCTACGTCCCGAAGACCCCCGGTGATCTCCAGCACGGCAAGCTGCAGGCGCTGCAGGTCCTAAACGAAGCGAACGAACCGATCACGTTCGCCAGTCAGGAAGCGATCAACAGCCCCGACCAGGTGGCCCTCCACACCTACGGGAAGACGTTCAAAACCCGCTGGGTGACGGTCCACGACACCGCTACCGAAGGCAATGCGCCGTTCGTCGCCGGCCCGCTGGCGAGGGCGGCAAACGCAACCCCGTTCAAGCGCCCGGAGAACGCGGCGTTCCAGCCGGATTCCGGCTTCAAGCATTACTTCTTCGACGAGACCGGAGACACCAACGCCGAAAGCGTCGAGAACGCGAACGGCGGCTGGGGCTCGATCTTCGAGTTGAGCCAGAGCAGCCCGAGCGCCCCGACCGGCACGCTCCGGCTCTTCTACAAGGGTGACGAAGGGCATGCCAGCTTCGACAACGTCACCTTCCTCTCGAAGAACTCGGTCACCTTCGTCGAAGACGCGGGCGACACCCTGCACGGGCAGCGCAACGCGCTCGACTCGGGCTGGGTCTGGAATGTCAACGCCGACTACTCCAACCCGGCGAACCAGCCGCTGCGCTGGCTGGCCGAGGGACGTGACCCCTCGGCGACGCTGGACGCCGACAACGGCGGCTTCGGCTCCAACGAGGGCGACAACGAGATCACCGGAGCAGTCGTCTCCGACGGCAACTCCGGCGTGGGCGGAGTCCTGGGCACCGTCTCGCCGGAGCTCGGTACCTCCCAGTGGCGCTGGTTCTACACCCAGCAGCACGGCGACAACGTCACCTGGGAAGTCCAGGTCGATAAGCCCTAGCTGGACAGTCGATGGCCCGGGAGGCGGCTAGTCTCCCGGGCCATGATCGTTGGCTTCGTCGGCTCCGGAAACATGGCCGCCGCCATTGCTCGCGGCTGGGCCGATGAGCTCGAGGGAATGCTGTTCTCCGACAGCGGCTCGGGGCGGGCCCAGGCGCTTGCCGATGAGATGGGAGGCGAGGTGGCTTCGAACGAGGAGATCGCGCGGCGGGCCGACCTCGTTGTGCTGGCGGTCAAGCCGAACAAGCTGGAGGAAATGGCGCCGCAGTTGCGCGAGGCGAAAGAGGTCGTCTCGGTGCTGGCGGTGGTGCCGCTGGAGCGGCTCGAGGCCGCTTTCCCGAGCGCTGAGCACGTGCTGCGGGTGATGCCAAACGTCGGTGTCGAGGTGCGCCAGGGCGTTCTTTGCATCGCCGGCTCGGCTAGCGAGGAGACGCGGGCGAAATTGAAGCTGCTCGGGCACGTGGTCGAAATCCCCGACAGAGACTTCGACACGGCCACTGCGGTGATGGGCTGCTCTCCCGCCTATCTGGCGCTGGTGGTGGAGGCATTGGCCGAAGCCGGATCGGCAGCCGGCCTCGACCTCGAGTTGGCGCAGGAGCTCGTGGTGGAGACGACCGCCGGCACCGCCGAGCTGCTGCGCCGCCGCGATCCGGCGGACGTGCGTAAGGCCGTGACCTCTCCCGGGGGAAGCACCGAAGCGGGCTTGAAAGCACTGGACCGGGAAGGTGCGTGGCTGGCCTTCAAGGCTGCCGTCGAGGCCTCCCTGAAGAGGATGCGCGAATGATTCCGCTGGCGCTCAACCGCGGCGACGTCGCCGACTACGTCGCCGCGCTCTTCATCGTCTACGTGATCCTGATCTTCGCCCGGATCGTCATCTCCTTCGTCCCGCGGATGCCCTACCGGCCCTGGCTGCGCTCGGTGCTGGACTTCATCACCGAGACGACCGATCCCTACCTCAACTTCTTCCGCCGCTTCCTGCCGCCAATCGGCGCCGGCGGTATGGCCCTCGACCTCAGCCCGATGATCGGGCTGATCGTCCTCTTCGTCGCCGAGGCGATCGTCGTCGGCCTAATCCGCGGGTGAGCTCTCCCACCGCACGCGCCTGGGCCCTTGCCGGGGCGCTCTGTGCTCTGGTCGTTGCCGCCGACCAGGCAGTCAAGGCCGTGATCGAGGCGCACATCGTCATCGGCGAATACGTCGAGGTGCTTGGCCCGCTTGAATTCACCCTCTCCCATAACCAGGGCGTCGCCTTCGGACTGGCCGGTGGCGCCGGGACGGGGCTGGTCTTGGTCACGGTGATAGCGCTAGGGGTGATCGGCTACCTCTTCGCCCGCAACCCCACCCGGCCGGGGATGTGGGTGGCGGTCGGCCTGGTCGCTGGCGGGGCGATTGGCAACCTCGCCGATCGCATCCGCGCCGGCGCCGTCACCGACTTCATCGCGGTCGGCTCCTGGCCGCCGTTCAACCTCGCCGACGTTGCGATCACGCTTGGGGTGCTGCTGCTCGTCTTCCTCTACCTGCGCGACGCCGAGGGGGAGCACGCCGATGGCTGACCCCGCGCTGCAGGTCGTCCACCTCGACGAGTTCCTCGCCGTGGTCGA
>JBQCEW010000300.1:0-5480 GCA_051959815.1 Solirubrobacterales bacterium | reverse complement strand
GTCGCCTCATCGCCGATCAGCGCGACGACGATCTCACCGTCGTTGGCATCATCGCTTGGTCGCACGACGACGTAATCGCCTTCGAGGATGCCGGCGTCCCTCATGCTTTCGCCGCGAATCTGGAGGATGTAGTCGCCTTCCTCCCCGCCGATCACGTCGGGGATCTCGAGATACTCCTCGATGTTCTCTTCGGCCAGGATCGGCGCACCTGCCGCGACCTGCCCGACCAGCGGCAGACCGCTCGGCGACTGGATCGCGCTCTTGGCCCGATCGAGGAGCAGCTCGATCGCCCGCGGTTTCGAAGGGTCGCGTTTGACCAAACCCAGCTTCTCCAGGTTGGCCAGGTGCGCGTGCACGGTCGAGGACGAATGCAGGCCCACGGCTTTGCCGATCTCCCGCACGGTTGGTGGGTATCCCGTCTTGGCCGCGTATTTGCGGATGAAGTCGAAGATCTCCTTCTGCCGCTTCGTCAGGTCCAGATCCATCCTTCTATTTTCCTCCGCCGGGTCGCCAAGGTCATTAGGTTCAAATGGCTGCAAATCGCCTTCGAACACTTGTTCGCAATTTACAGCCTCCCCCGGACGCCCGCAACCGCCGCCCTCCCCCTGCACGCAAACATCTAGAATCGCCTTCCCCTCAAGCGGCTGTGGCGGAACTGGTAGACGCGCAAGGTTGAGGGCCTTGTGGGTGGAAACACCCGTGGAGGTTCGACTCCTCTCAGCCGCATGTCTCGACGAGAAAGGCAGCCGTGCCCATCCGGGAGGAAGAGATGGAGGAGCGCGACCAGGCACTCACCGAAATTCGCTCGATTCTTGAAGGTGAAGCCAGGAGAGAGAAGACGGTCTTCTACTCCGTGTTAACGCCCCAAATCAAAGCGATTTATCTCGAGCCAGGTGGTGACCTTCTCGCTGAGCTGCTGGACGCGGTCTCCCGCCAAAGCAATACCGCTCGGAGCGTGATGCTGTCGGCGGTGGTGATTCGCAAAGGAGAAGAACCGCTCCCGGGACCCGGGTTTTTCAAGCTCGCGCGCGAACTTGGCCGATCGGTAGGCACGGAGCTCTCTGACCGACTTGCCTTTCACGCCCTTGAGCTGAAGCGCGTTTACGCTAGCTACGCCCTCTAATTCGCCAGGCTCACCCCCGAGACCGCGTGGCTGTCCGCTCCTCTCGCAACAACCCATAGATGACGCTGTCGAGGTAACGGTCGCCAATCCGCTCAGCCTCGCGCAGGGTGGCTTCTTCGCGGAAGCCGAGGCGCTCGGGGATGGCGCGGCTGCGGTGGTTGGCGGGAGCGCAGTGGATCTCTATGCGGTGGAGGTTCCACTCATCGAAGGCGTGATCGACCAGGGCACGCACGGCGGTGGTCATGATGCCGCAGCCCTGGGCATTCTCGGCGAGCCAGTAGCCGATGGTCGTGTTGCGATTGGTCCAATCGATCGAGTGGAAGCCGACGACGCCGACGATCGGCCCGTCTGGCTGGATGGCGGCCTGGAAGCCGTCGTTGCGGGCGAGCTGAGCTTCGGTGCCTGCGATGAATTCTTCCGTCGCCGCCATGTCCTGGTCGGCAGCCCAGGGGAGCCACCGGGCGAGGTAATCCCTGTTTGCCTCGACGAGAGAATGGAGCTCGGATGCGTCCATCGCCCGCAGCGGACGAATGCCAAGCGAATCGAGCGTAGATGAGAGGGCCATTCGCAGAGTCTCCCGCTTTCGGTGGTCAGTTTCCTGACTTCTAACATACTCAATTGTTTATCTATTAATTGAGCCTAATGGTAGGTTTTCGCCCGTTTTTGCCTACTACACGACAGGGCTTCCCTTGACGAAGAGATTCCGTTATGCGTTTACCTACTCCAACGTCGTCGCGACGGTCGCGCTGTTCCTGGCGGTCAGCGGCGGCGTTGTCTACGCCGCCTCTACTCTCGGTCGCAACGCCGTGAAGTCGAAGAACATCGCCGCGCACGCGGTGAAGAACCGCAACTTGGCCAAGAGCGCCGTGAAGAGCGGCAACCTGGCGGGCAATGTGGTGACCACGGCGAAGGTGAAGAAGGAAGCGATCACCGGCGCAAAGGTGAAGGCGGGAACGCTAACGCGTACCAACCTCGCGGCGGGCACTCTCGCGGGCCTTCAGGTCGCCGACGCCAGCAACAGCGCGGTTCCGGGACTCACGGTCGAACCGGCAAGCGGCATACCGGTTCCGCTGAGCGGGACGGCCGTCTTCACCCCGGCCGCAGGCAAGTCCTACGAGTTACTGACCGAACTAAAGGGCACCCCGACCGATGCAAACGGGACCGAACCCGGTGGCTGCAATGTCTTCGTGACCATTCTGGTCAATGGCATCCCTTACGCAGGTGCCGGCATCTTCAACAATGCCAACGTAGCGCCACCCTTCAACAACGAACCGATCGGCGGTAGCTCGGTCGCAATCGGGATGCAGGAGGCCGGTCAACCGCTGACTCTCTCTGCCCTCGCTTTCGGCGATTCCGGTTGCAGTCCCGCAACCACGGCGTCGCTGCGGGCGACGGTGGTGGAATTCGGCTGAGCCTCAC
This sequence comes from Solirubrobacterales bacterium, assembly GCA_051959815.1. Lineage (GTDB taxonomy): Bacteria > Actinomycetota > Thermoleophilia > Solirubrobacterales > 70-9 > VAYN01. Next base: position 2,938 of record JBQCEW010000300.1, on the reverse strand, counting down.
GGCCCGCCGCCGCGTCCAGTCTGGCGGCGGGTCACCCTTTGGCCCTGGACCCACCGGGCTTTCTAGACTGCGGCCGTGTCCCGTGGCGACTTCTACGCCTCCGCCTTCGGCGTCGCCTACAGCGCCTACCAAGAGCGCCCGTGGCTGAGCCGACTGATCGCGAGAACCGTCTGGGGAGGCGACGTGCGGCCTTATTACGAGAGCATGAGCTCGATCACCGCTGCCGCGCCCGGGAGCACGATCGTCGATTGCCCCTGCGGCGCGGGCGTTGCCTTCCGTGTGCTCCAACCAGACAAGGAGGTCCGCTACGTCAGCGTCGACCTCTCCCCCTCGATGCTGCGACGGGCACGCAAGCGGATAGCTGCACGTGGCCTGCGCCGGATCGAGCTGCTGCGGGCGGACGCCACCGAAATCCCCTTGCCCCCGGAATCCGCGGACATCTTCCTCTCCTACTGGGGCCTTCACTGCTTCCCGGATCCCGCCGCTGCCCTGCGCGAGGCGGCCCGGATCCTCAAGTCCGGCGGTCGCCTTGTCGGCTCTACCTTCGTGAAAGGAGACGACACCTGGCGGCAGCGGCTTCTGGTTCGCCCGGGGGGCGGGGACTTCGGGGCAATTGGGACCGCTGAGCAAGTGGAAGGCTGGCTCACGGGAGCCGGCTTCTCCGACCTGGCGATCCGGCGCTCGGGCCCGATGATGTTCTTCGAGGCTCGCCGGACCGGCTAGGCGCCGAGGGCCTTGTCGATGAACGGCCCCAGCAGGTCGGCGACCGCCTTCGCCGTCTCCTCGGCCGACTCGCCCGGCGTCGTGACGTAGCTGATCGCCAGACGCACCAGGCTCTCCGCCAACCTCTTCACGTCGGCCGGGGCCGCCTCCGGCCAGCCATCTTCGATCACCGAGGTCAGGCGCGCCGTCGCCCACTGCACCACCGGCAGCCCCTGCGTGGTGACGAAGGGCAGCATCCCGCCCGTCCCGTCATCGCTGAGGAGGATGCTGATCAGCGGGTCGTCCCCCGCCGTTCGCAGGAAGAGCTCCAGCGCCGCCGTCACCGCCGCGCGCGGGTCGTCGGTGTGATCCAGGACCCCCTTTTCGACGTCGTCCATAAAGCGTTCGCCCTCGTGGATGACGAAGGCGAAGCCGAACTCGTTGCGGTTGCCGAACTCGTTGTAGAGGGTCTGGCGACTGACGCCGGCGCCGCTGGCGATGTCGGCCATCGTGATCTCCGACCACGGCTGCCGCCCCAGTTGCTCGCGGGCAGCGTCAAAGACGGTTTGGCGCAGGAGCTCCCGCGCCGCCTCCTGGTAGGGGGTCCTGCCGCTGGCCATCCCCCCTATCGTCGCAGCGGGGCCGGCCAGGCGTCAGCAGCCGGCTCGAAGTCGACCTTGTCGCGAACCCCGCAGTCGGGACAGGCCCAATCGTCGGGCACCTCGTCCCACGGCGTCCCCGCCGGGAACCCCTCGCGCGGGTGGCCCGCCTCCTCGTCGTAGAGGTAGTCGCAGCTCGGGCAGCGCCAGGCGCTCATGCGACCCTCCCGTGGCGCTCCAGCACCCGGCCCAGCTTGGGCGGGTGGATGTTGCAGCGGGTCACGTCGCCCTCGTAGTGCTCGAGCAGGCGCGGGTCCATCACCCGGCGCCAGAGCGGCGGGAACCAGGCGAGGACGATCATTCCCGCGTAACCAGTGGGAAGCTGCGGCGCCTCTTCGACGTGGCGCAGGGCCTGGTAGCGGCGGGTCGGGTTGGCGTGGTGGTCCGAGTGGCGCTGCAGGTGGTAGAGAAGGACGTTGGAGGCGACGTTGTTGCTGTTCCAGCTGTGCTCGGGGCGGCAGCGCTCGTAGCGCCCGTCCTCTTTCTTCTGGCGCAGCAGGCCGTAGTGCTCGAGATAGTTGACGACCTCCAGCAGCGAGAAGCCGATCGCCGCCTGCACCACCAGGTAGGGCAGGACGACCGGGCCGAAGACGATCGCAAGACCGGCGAACAGCCCGGCCGTCATCGCCCAGGCGGTGAGGATGTCGTTGTGGATGCTGAAGTGAGGTTTGCCGAGGCGGTCGAGGCGGACGCCCTCCAGCTCCCAGGCCGAGCGCAGGCTGCCGGCGACGGTGCGCGGCAGGAAGGCCCAGAAGCTCTCCCCCAGCCGGGCGCTGGCGGGGTCCTCGGGGGTCGCGACTTTGACGTGATGGCCACGGTTGTGCTCGATGAAGAAGTGGCCGTAGCCGGTCTGCGCGAGGGCGACGCGACTGAGCCAGCGCTCGGAGCTGGCGCGCTTGTGACCGAGCTCGTGGGCGGTGTTGATCGCGATCCCGCCGACCACCCCCATCGTCAGCGCCAGCCCGATCGATTCGACCAGGTTGAGGTCGCCGCTCGACCACATCCAGCAGGCGAAGATCAGCCCCGCGTACTGGATCGGGATGAAGAGGTAGGTGCACCAGCGGTAGTAGCGGTCCTGCTCGAGGAACTTGAGGACGCTGTCGGGCGGGTTGGTCGGGTCCATCCCGATCGCGAAGTCGAGCAACGGAAAGAGCACGAAGACGAGCACCGGCCCCATGAACCAGAACCCCCCGAACCCCGTCAGATCCCAGTAGAACCAAGCGAAGAACGGCGCCAGCGGAACGACGATCCCCAGCAACCAGGCATAGCGCTTCCCATCCGTCCACGCCGCCGGGTTGACCTCCACGTCGTCGTGGTGGTGATGGTGATGCGCATGCTCCGCGTGTGCCTCCACTGCCCCTCCTTGTCAAATGACTGCTTCCAGTCGGGTACTTTGACACAGAAGCGAGATATGTCAAGCACAGCTACAAAAGGTTTCTTGTTGTCGTAGTCGTCAATGGACCGCCCCCGTCCCTCAAATCCCGTGGTTCTTTTGTCGTCTATATCCCGACAAAGGAACCGCGACTTTGCACTGGAGGGAAATCAAGTGATCGCGTGGTTCCTTTGTCGTGTGGGAG
>JBQCEW010000299.1:0-6297 GCA_051959815.1 Solirubrobacterales bacterium | reverse complement strand
GGGCGACCACCGAGGCGCCGATCAGCCCCCGCAGCGGGCTGCGGATCGGGGAGACGGTGAGCGAGACCGCGATCCGGGCCCCGTCGGCGCGGATGCGTTCGGTCTCATAGGTATCCAGCCGTTCGCCCCGCTTGATCCGCTCGAGGATCACCATCTCCTCGTCTTTGTGGTCGGAAGGGACGAGGAAGGAGATGTGGCGGCCGATCGCTTCCTCCGCCGTGTAGCCGTAGAGCCGGGTGGCGGCGGGGTTCCAGGTGGTGACGATCCCGTCGAGGTCCTTGCTCATCACCGCGTCCTGGGTGCCGCGGACCACCTCGGCCAGGTGCTGGCGGAAGCGCTCGGCCTCGGCGCTCCGCGCCTCCGCCCGGCGGCGGGCGATGAAGGCGCCGAGCTGGTCGGCGAAGCCGGCGAGGAGCGCCATCAGCTCCTCCGAGTGGGTGTTGAAGGCGAGGGTGTGGAACTCGGCGACGGCGAGCACGTTCTCCGGGGCGCCGATCGGGACCGGGATCGCCAGCGCCGCCTCGAGGCCGAGTTCGGCCGAGACCGCGTAGCGGGGGGCGGTGGTCGGATAAGCGCGGTAGTTCGGCGCCAGCGCGATCTGCCCGGTGTCCCAGGCGTCGCCCGGAAGCCCGGTGGCACGATGGAAGCTGAGTTCGCGGCTGCGCCGCCAGAGCGGCCTCGCGTCGAGATCGGGCGTGCTCCAGCCGGAGACCAGACGCAGCGGCTCGGAGCTTCCGACCACTTCCCAGATTGCGCCCGCCTCCCAGCGCAAGAGCCCGGCGACGATTTCGAGGAAACGGGGCGCCACCTGCTCGAGAGAGTCGCCTTCGATCAGGCGTGCCGCCAGCTCGCGCTGGCTCCTCAGGTAGCGCCATAGCTCCAGTTCTTGCGGCTGTTGCATTCCGCTCAACGCTACCCCCCGGCGATCTCCGCCTTCGTGACAACTTTCGTCACTCGGCCTCCCGTTTTGCCACTTCACCCGAGGGTAGCGGTGTTTGCAACGGGTTTATACGGACGGGAGAAGAGCATGTTTCGGTGTGACAATTGTGGAAGCGGATATTCGGCCCAGGCGGCCTCGTCCTGGACCTCCTGCCCGAGATGCCTGGCGAAAGAGAAGATCCAAGTCCCCCTGGCCTTTGAGCTCGGCTGGCAGCGCCAAGAGCCTCGTGATCAAGCCGCCGCAGGCTCCTCGAAGCCCGCGAGTGTGCCTACCGCGATTCGGTAACGCCTTCGTTTGCACCCCGCCTCGCCTCGGGTAGTCGCAGAGTGAAAGACACCGGAGAGAACGAGGAAAGGGGCAGCTATGTCTGACCGCTTGCAGGGCAAGAAAATCGCCTTCCTGATGTCGAACGAGGGGGCCGAGCAGGTCGAGCTGACGGAGCCGCTCAAGGCTGTGCGCGAGGCGGGCGCCGAGGCCGAGCTGCTGGCGCCGGAAGCCGGCGAGATCCAGGCCTTCAACCATCTCGACAAGGGCGACACCTTTGATGTGGACCGCCCGGTGGGAGAGGCGGACGCGAGCGAATACGACGGTCTCGTCCTGCCGGGCGGGGTCGCGAACCCGGACCAGCTCCGCACTAAAGAAGAGGCGCTCGAGTTTGTGCGTGACTTCTTCGAGGCGGGTAAGCCGGTCGGCGTGATCTGCCACGGGCCGTGGACGTTGATCGACGCCGGCGTCGCCAAGGGGCGGACCCTCACCTCTTGGCTGAGCCTGCAGACCGACCTGCGCAATGCCGGCGCGGAGTGGGTCGACGAGGAAGTCCATGTCGACCAGGGCCTGGTCTCCAGCCGCAAACCGGATGACCTGGAGGCCTTCTGCAGCAAGATCGTCGAGGAGTTCGCCGAGGGCGTGCACGAGGGACAGCACGCCAAAGCGCACGTCGGCTGAGGCAAACGAAAGGAGCGCCAGCGATGCCACCGCGCGGAGTCAAAAAAGGCAGCAAACGCGACCGGCAGTACAAACACATCAAAAAGAGCGAGAAGGAAGCGGGGCGCTCGGAGAAGCGGGCGAAGGAAATCGCCGCTCGCACCGTCAACAAGGAAAAGGCGAGCTAGTCCTCTTCCGTCATCAGTGCGCGGGGTGTGACCGCGAAGAAGTTCTCGATCACGCCCCGCCGCGCCTCGCTGTGCACGAGCTCTAGGCAACCGCACTTGAGGAGCGTCGAGGTGTGGTAGGAGATGACGCCCAGGCTGGCGTCGATCTCCTTGGACAGTTCGACCGGGCTCGCGACCCGTCCCTGTAGGGCGACCAGGATCTCCAGCCGAACCGGGTGGGAGAGCGCGTTCACCAGTTCGTAGTCGATCCGCTGGTTTCTATCTTCGGCCACGTTCGCGAAAACCTCTCTTATCTAGCTACGCTGGCCAACCTCATTTTTTGGGCCTTTTCTCACAAAGGCACTCGCAAATTGCGGTTCGTTTCGACTTTTCCCAACGCGGGAAGCAATTCGAGATGTCCGCAGCAGGCCCCGCCTCCACCGAGTTGCGCACCGTGGCCCTGCTGGGCGCCGGCAGCACGATGGGGAAGGGGATGGCTCGCAACCTCCTCGCTGGCTTTGAGATTCGCGCCTGGAACCGCACGCGGGAGAAGATCAGCGACCTCGCCGAGGAGTCACACGTCAGCGTCTGCGAGAGCCCTCGCGAAGCTGCCGCGGGCGCCGAGGTGGTGCTGACGATGCTGAGCGACGGAGAAGCGGTACTGGATGCGATGGAGGGGCCCGACGGGGGTCTTGCCGGGGCCGAGTCCGGCACCATCTGGCTGCAGGCGAGCACGATCGGGATCGAGGCGACCGCACGCTGCAGCGACCTGGCAGCGGACAAGGGGCTGAGCTTCATCGACGCACCTGTGCTGGGTACGAAAAAACCCGCCGAAGAAGGCCAGTTGGTGATTCTCGGCTCCGGCCCCGAGGAGGCGCGCGAGCGGCTGCGGCCGCTCTTCGAGGCAATCGGCAAACGCACCCTCTGGGCTGGCGAGGCGGGGATGGGCAGCCGTCTCAAGGTGGCGGTCAACACCTGGATCGTTACTGTGGTCGAGGGGACGGCGGAGATGCTGGCGCTTGCCGAAGCGGTTGGCATCGATCCTCAAATGGCGCTGGACGCCATGGCCGACGGCCCGCTCGACCTTCCCTACATGCGGTTGAAGGCGAAAGCGATGCTGGAACGCGACTTCACCCCATCCTTCCGTCTCTCCCTGGCGGCGAAGGACGCGGGCTTGGCTCTCGCCGCCGCCGAGGACGCCGGATTGGAGCTACCGATGCTGGCGGCGATCCGCGAGCGGATGGTGGCGGTCGCCCGCGAGCACGGCGACGAGGACCTCGCCGCCGTCTACCTTGCCAGCGCGTCCAGCGACTGACGGTCGATCCGCAGCTCGTCGATCGTTTCGACCACCTGCGCGGCGCCGGCCTCGCGCAGCTCTTCCTCCGAGAAGCCGCCGGTGAGGACGGCGAGCATCGGCAGCCCCGCCCGCTTCGCCGCCTCCACGTCCCAGACCGAGTCGCCGACCATCACCGAGGGGTCGTCGTTGCCGGCCTTCTCCAGCGCCGCGTGGACGAGGTCGGGCTCGGGCTTGGTCGCCTCGACGTCGGCCGAGGTGGTCCAGCCGTCGACCAGGTCGCGCGCGTCGAGCAGGTCGAGGTAGTGGTCGACCTCCTCCTGCTTGGCGGAGCTGGCGAGGATCACGGTCGAGCCTTCTTCGTGCAGCTTCTCGATCAGCTCCCGCGCCCCCTCCATCGCCTCGACTTCGCCGATCAGCTCGCCGTAGGCCTTGGCCTCGGCCTCGCGGATCGCATCGCCATCGGCGGCCGCTGCCTCCTCGCCGATCAGCGCGTCGAGGATCTGGTCGCCGCCCATGCCAATGTGGCGGTGGACTTTCCACATCTGCACCGAGTGGCCGTGCGCATGCAGGGCCCGGTGCCAGGCGATCGCGTGGTGGTAATTGGTGTCGACGAGGGTGCCGTCGACGTCGAGAATTGCGTTCAAACGCATAGAGGCGGGGTACCCAGGCTGACGATGAAAAATGTGCGGATCGGCTGCTCGGGTTGGGTCTACGACTCCTGGCGTCGCGGCATCTACGAAGGCGTACCGCAGGCCCGCTGGCTCGAGCGCTACGCCGAGATCTTCGACACCGTCGAGGTCAATGCCACTTTCTACCGGTTGATCAAGCGCGAGACCGTGGAGGGGTGGGTGGAGCGGACGCCGTCCGGTTTCCTCTTCGCGGTGAAGGGGAGTCGCTACCTCACCCACGTGCGCCGGCTACGGGAGATCGAGCAGGGCGTCGCCCGTTTCTGGGAGCCGCTGGAGCCGCTGCGCGAGAGCGGCAAGCTGGGAGCGGTGCTCTGGCAGCTGCCCCCGAGCTTCCACCGTGACGATGCTGTCCTCGCCTCGACCCTGGAGCTGCTGCCACCGGCTCGCCACTGCTTCGAGTTCCGTCACGGGAGCTGGTTCGTGCCGGCGGTGTACCGGCTGCTGGAGGAGCACGGTGCCTCCTTGGTGATTCCCCATGACGGACGCCGCTCGCTGCCGGAGGCGAAGCCGGTCGGCGAGCTCGCCTACGTGCGCTTCCACCACGGCGCCCGCGGTCGCAACGGCAACTACTCCCCGGCCGAGATCGACCGCTGGCGGCGGCGGATCGCCGCCTGGCGCTCGCGCCGCGAAGTCTTCGCCTACTTCAACAACGACTGGGAGGAATTCGCTCCCCCGAACGCGATCTCGCTGCGAAAGGGCCTGTCCGTCCCACAGTTGGTGTAGCCGCAGGGTCGCCGGGTAAAGGTCGGACATGTCAGCGATAAAGAACACCCTCGCCCGCAAGGCGATGAAGGCAACCGCCAAGCACAGCGCTCACGGGACTGCCTCGAAGCTGAGGCGCGACCCCGTCCGGGCGGTGACGCTGCTCGGCCTCGGCGGGGCGCTCGGCGCCGTCGCCGGCTGGATGGCCGGCCGCAATACGGCTACCGCCTCGGTCAGCACCGGCTCCTAGCCGGGCCGGCCGAGGCGGCCGTTTCGCGCTCTAGGACGAGAGGCGCGAGCGCAGCATCTCCTTGCCCTGCTCGGCGCCCTTGCGGCTGGTCTCCTGCGCGCGGCGGAAGAAGTCCGCGAGGTCGGAGTCGCCGTCGCGCTCGGCGTCTTCGACGTAGGTCTCGAGTCGCAGCACGTTGCTAAGGCACTGCTCGACGAACCAGATGACGTTGTAGTCCTTGTCCTTCGTACCGGTGATGTGACCTGCCTCTTGGGTCCCCATCCTCACTCCTTCGGGTCGCTTGCCTTTCAGGTTGCGGGTACCCGTCCGCGGCAGGGAGGAAAACGACGGCGGCGAGTTTCGTGCCTGCGCAGCAGGGGTAACCGCCGGACATGTACCTCCTACCGATTGTCCTGATCATCATCCTGGCGCTGATTGCCGTGGCTTGGTCGCCGATCTTCGCGCTGATCATCTTCGCCATCGGCTTCGTCGTCTTCCTCGGCTACGTTGCATCGAAACCGCGGGCTGACGAGAAGCTGGCACCGCCGGAGCAGCCGGGCCGCCAACCTCACCACGAGGACGACACGCCGACTGGAATTTGGGGCGAGCGTCGGCCATCATGAGTACCGAGATGGAGCGCCCGGAGGAAGAGCGCGACACGATCGCCGAGGAAGAAGCCGAAGCGGCCGAAGCCGAAGCGGCGCACATCGGCGGCGACGTCGAGTACGCCACCGACGATCCGGCCGAGCGACCGCTGATCGAGGGCGGCGAGGGAGAGGCCGAGGGCTTCGAGCTGGCCGAGGAGGACCTGGAGGACATCGCCTCCCACGGCGACCAGCACCGCTTCCCCGGCCGTCTCGCCGGAGAGCCGGAGGAGCCCACCGACACCACTTACGGAGAACCGGACCAAGCCATTCCAGACGACGAGTAGGAGGCCAGCCATGTCCCGCCGAGTGATCGCAGTCGTGACCGACGAGCTCCACGGGAACGAGCCGGTGGAGCAGATCTGTGCCCACGCCAACGGCGGCGGGGTGGAGGTGCGGGTGGTCGTCCCTGTGATCGAGGCCAGTCCTCTGGAGCACACCCTCGGCGACGTCGACGGTCCCCGCAAGCAGGCAGAAGAACGGCTTCAGCGGGCGCTGAGGTTGCTGCAGCGGAGCGACGTGCCGGTGAGCGGGGAGGTGGGCGATCCCGACCCCGTGCAGGCGGCGCAGGATGCGCTGCTGAAAGCGCCGGCCGACGAAGTGCTGATCTTCGAGCACTGCGAGGCTGAGCACAAGTGGTACGAGAACGGCATGTTCGAGCGGGCGACAGAATCGATCGAGCCGCCGCTGCGGTTGGTCGTCCTC
>JBQCEW010000298.1:0-11798 GCA_051959815.1 Solirubrobacterales bacterium | reverse complement strand
GCTGCTGGTCGACCGCGAGATCGATGCCAGCAACGCCGCCGCGGCCGAAGGCAACCTGGCGAAGGCGATCGACAAGGCAGATACGGCGCGCTCGATCGAGCCCTGGGCGGCCAGCCCCTACCTCCAGCTCGGTCTGCTCGCCGAGTCCGAAGGCGACTACGCGACCGCAATCCAGCGCCTCGGCCAGGCAATCGACCGCGAGGAAGGCAACTGGCAGCTCTACTACCTGCGGGGGCGGGTAAAGCACGAAGCGGGCGACGAAGCGGGCGCCAACGCGGACCTGCGGGAAGCAGAGCGACTCAACCCCGAAGAAAAGTGCATCCAAGAAGGGTTTGAAGGGTGCAAATGAGCAAAGCCCCCGACAAGCCGGCCGCAGGAAAGCCCAACCTCGACAAGGCGCCCGCGGCCCAGCGGCCGGCGCCGGTCCCCTTCAACACCGAGGGGCGGGGGCCGCAGGAGTCGCGCCGTCGCGGCGCGGTGCTGCGGCGGCTGCTGGCGATGGGCGACTGGGGGGCGCTGCTGGTCTCGCTCTGCGTCGTCACCCTGGTCAGCTCGGCGACCGACATCGCCGACCTCTTCTGGGCGGCGCTCTTCAGCCCCTCCTGGGTGCTGGTGCTGAAGCTCCACGGCCTCTACGACAACGACCACCGCCGGATCCGCCACAGCACGCTGGACGAGCTGCCGGCGCTGATCTCGGCCAGCGCGCTCGGCACCCTCGTCCTCGACGGGCTGATGGCGCTGAGCCCAGCCGGGCCGCTCTCGCCCGCCAGCGCGATCGGCGTCGGCGTCGGCGCCTTCGCCCTCACCTTCGCCCTGCGCGGCGTCCTGCGCTTCCTCTGGTACCGGCTGGCGACGCAGGCGACCGGCCTCGTGATCGGGCCGCCGCGGGTGGTCGACATGGTCGCCCGGCGGGTCTCGACCCATCCGGAGACGCGCCTGTCGCTGGTCGGCTACCTCTCCGCCGAGAGCGAGGGGACGGCGACCGAGCTGCCGCGGCTGGGCTCGCTTGCCGACATCTCCCACGTCGCCCGCGAGCTGGCGATCGAGCGGGTCGTCGTCACCGAACTCTCGATGAGCGAGCTCGACGCCGAGCGCCTGATCGAGGAGTGCAAGGCGGAGGGCCTAGCCCTCACCTTCCTCCCCCAGCACTACGGGCTGCTGGGACCGGGGATCGAGCTCAACCGCCTGGCCGAGCTTCCCGTCCTCGACTTCCGCTTCAGCGACCCGCCGCGCTCGACGGTGGCGATGAAGCGGGCGATGGACGTGGTCGTCTCCGTTCTGCTCCTGGCCCTGCTCTCGCCGCTGATGCTGGGGGTGGCGCTCTGGATCCTGCTCGACGACGGGCGACCGGTCTTCTTCCGCCAGCGCCGCGCCGGCAAGGACGGGGCGCCGTTCATGGTGGTCAAGTTCCGGACGATGGTTACCGACGCCGAGCAGCGCCTGCCGGAGCTGGTCGACATCGAGAACCTCGACCAGCCCGCCTTCAAGATCCCCGACGACCCGCGCGTGACCCGCAGCGGGCGCTGGCTGCGGCGGACCAGCATCGACGAGGTGCCGCAGCTTTGGAACGTGCTGCGGGGGGACATGTCGCTGGTCGGGCCGCGGCCCGAGGAGGAGAGCGTCGTCGCCCTCTACGACGAGCGCCAGCGCCGCCGGCTGGCGGTGAAGCCGGGGATGACCGGGCCGATGCAGGTCTACGGCCGCAGCGACCTCACCTTCGAGGAGCGGCTGGCGATGGAGCGCGATTACCTCGACAACCTCTCGCTGCTGACCGACCTGGCGATCCTGCTGCGGACGCCGCGGGCGATGGTCCGCGGCGAAGGCGCCTACTAGAACTTCTTCGATGCCCGGGCTCGAGCTCGAGGTCGTGATCGTCAGCCACGGCGCCGAAGCGCTGCTGCGGCGTTGCCTGCGCTCGCTGGAGGAGCACCCGCTCGCCGACGGCGAGATGCGGGTGACGGTCGTCGACAGCGGCAGCCCCGACGGCGCGCCGGACATGGTCGAAGCCGAGTTCCCGGCGGTGCGGCTGCTGCGCCGCGGCAACGTCGGCTTCTCGGCCGCCAACAACCTGGTTTTGCGACAGACCCACGCGGCGGCGGTGCTGCTGTTGAACCCGGACACCGAGGTCTACGCCGGGACGCTCGACGCGGCGCTGGCGCGGCTGCGCTCGCAGCCGCGGATCGGCATGGTCGGGGTGAAGCTGGTGACCGAGAGTGGCGAGCTCGACCACGCCTGCAAGCGTTCCTTCCCCACCCCGCTCAGCGCTCTGGCCCACTTCACCGGGATCGGCCGCGGCAAGGAAGCCGGAGGCGCCCTCGGCCAGTACCGCGCCACCCACCTCGGCGACGACGAACCGGGAGAGGTCGATGCGGTCAACGGCGCCTTCATGCTCTGCCGGGCGGAGGCGGTGCGTGAGGTCGGCCTGCTCGACGAGGGCTACTGGCTCTACATGGAGGACCTCGACTGGTGCCACCGCTTCTGGGACGCGGGGTGGAAGGTCTTCTACGAGCCGGCGGGGGTGGCGCTGCACGTCAAGGGCGGCTCGAGCCCGCGCCGCCGGGCGCCGCGCCAGGAGATCGCCTTCCACCGCGGCATGGGGCGCTTCTACCGCCGCTTCGACGCGCCGCAAAGCAATCCGCTGGTCAATGCGGCGGTTTACGCCGGAATCGGCGCGAAACTGGCGGTCAGCCTGGCCCGCACGACGCTGTCCCGTAACTGAGCGATCACGACTCGCGCCTCCACTCTCGCTACCGTTTCACCTTCTCGATGCGCCGCCTCGCAGTCCTCACCGCTCTTGCCTGCCTTGTCGCGGGCCTCATCGTCTTCGCCGGCAGTGGCGCGGCGAAGCCGCCGATCCGTGCTCCGAAGGGCTTCTTCGGCGTCGCCCCGCAATCGACCCTGACCGACCAGGACGCGGCCTACATGAAAGCCGGCGGGATCGAAGCGATCCGCTGGCCGCTGCCCTGGAACCTGATCCAGCCGACGGCGAAGGGCGGCTACGACTGGGAATCCTTCGACCCGATCGTCGCCGTCGCCGCCCGCCACGGGCTCACGGTGCTGCCGTTCGTCTACGCGACGCCGCGCTGGATCTCGCGCAAGTACACGACGATGCCGATCGACAGCGCCCGCGCCCGGGCGGCCTGGACCGCCTTCCTCGAAGCGGCGGTGAAACGGTACGGCCCGGGCGGGGAATTCTGGACGCAGTTCGAACCGGGCGTGGTCCAGTACGAAACCGGGATCACCAAGCCGATGCCGATCAGCACCTGGCAGCTCTGGAACGAGGCCAACTTCTTCTACTTCGCCTACCCGGCCTCGCCGCAGCGGTTCGTCAAGCTGCTGAAGATCTCCACGCCGGCGATCAAACGAGCCGACCCCGGCGCCAAGGTCATCCTCTCGGGCCTCTTCGGCAAACCGACGGCGAAAGGCAAGCGGGGGATGCCGGCGGCCAAGTTCCTCAACGCCGTCTACAAAGCGGGGACGAAGCAGCTCTTCGACGGCATCGCCCTCCACCCCTACGCGGTCGACGCGGAAACGCTGGAAGAACTGGTCGAAGAAATCCACGAAGTGACCGTGGAAAACCACGACCGCGTCCCGCTCTACATCACCGAGATGGGCTGGGGTTCGCAGAACGACTTCAACCAGGTCGCCTTCGAGCAGGGCGTCCGCGGCCAGGTCGAACAGCTGAAAGCCGCCTACGGCTACCTGCTGGAAAACCGCAACCGGCTCGACCTCAAGCAGGTCTACTGGTTCTCCTGGAAGGACCTGAAGGGCTCCTGCAACTTCTGCGACTCGGTTGGCTTCTTCCGTGCCGGCCCCCGCTTCCACCCGAAGCCCGCCTGGCGCGCCTTCGTCTCCCTCACCGGCGGCCGCGCCCGGCCCTAGCGCCAAGAAGGCTTCCGCAAAGAGAGCTGTTGCAGCCTGCCGGAGGGGAGAGATTCCCCGCATCGGATTCTTGACACAGCGGAGTGGGTCAAGAGTCGGATACGCGTAGTGCTCGGGCGTGGGAGCTGGCGGCAAGGCAGCATGGCGTCGTAACGCGCAAGCAACTGCTGGCGCTCGGCTTCGGCCGGAGGTCGATTCAGCACCGGGTCGAGCGCGGACGGCTCTTTCCTGTCAGCCTCGGCGTCTACGCCGTCGGCTGGCCGGCGCTCAATCAGAAGCGGCGGTGGATGGCCGCAGTATTGGCAGGTGGAGAGGGTGCAGCACTAAGCCACCGCAGCGCCGCGGCACTTTGGGAGATAGGCGCGGAGCAACCTGGGCAGATCGATGTCAGTGTGCGGCGTAGCTGTGAGCTTTGTCGTCCGGGAATTCGCTTCCGTGGCCGTTCCGCGCTCTCAGCGAAGTACATCGTCCTTCGAGACGACATTCCCGTTACCTCGCCGATCCAGACGCTGCTTGATTTGGCGACCGAACTCGACGCTGTCCCACTCGAGCGAGCGGTCAATGACGCCGACAAGCGCGATCTCGTCAACCCGGATGCGCTGCGCGAAGGGCTCGATCACTTCAGCGGCCAGCCTGGAGTACGCCCGCTGCGCCACCTTCTCGACAAGCTCTTCTTCCAGCTCTCCGACTCGAACCTGGAGATCTACTTCCGCCGAATCGTCCGGGGGGCCAAGCTGCCGATGCCGCTGAGCAAACAGCACATCAATGACTTCGAAGTCGACTTTTTCTGGCCAGAGCTGGGATTGGTCGTCGAGACGGATGGGCTCCGCTACCACCGCACCGCCTCTGCCCAAACGCGCATCGATCTGCTCCGTCATCGCATCCGACTTTGAGCACAGCCCGCTGTGTCCTAAATCGGCTGCCCCGTCTTGGTTCAGGCGCGGAAGGGGAGTTCGTCGCGGATCTCGGCGAGCCGCGGCGCGGTTTTGTCGCGCTCGCTGAGTAGGGGGTTGCTTACCTGCCAGTCGATGCCGACGTCGGGGTCGTCCCAGGCGATGCCGGCCTCGGTGGCCGGGTCGTAGAGGCTGGAGACCTGGTAGGCGACGTCGGCTTCGTCACTGAGGACGGCGAAGCCGTGGCCGAAGCCGACCGGGACGAAGAGCTGGCGGTGCTTGGCGTCATCGAGGCGGTGCGCCTCCCACTGGCCGTAGGTGGGCGAGCCGCGACGCAGGTCGACGGCGACGTCGACGATCTCGCCGCGGGAGCAGCGGATCAGCTTCGCTTGGCCGGGCTGCGTCTGGAAGTGGATGCCGCGCAGCGTCCCCTGCGAGGAGCGCGAGTGGTTGTGCTGGACGAAGTCGACGTCGACGCCGAGCTCACGCCAGCGGTCGCGGCTGAAGGTCTCGACGAAAAAGCCACGCTCGTCGCCGAAGACCTGCGGCTCGACCAGGACAACCCCGTCGAGCTTCGTCTCCAGTCGCTCCGCCACTATCCGAGCGCCTTCCCGTACTGCTTTTCGTAGTACTCGCGGTACTCGCCGGAGCGGATCGGCCCCCACCAGTCCTCGTTGTCGCGGTACCAATTCACGGTCCGCTCGAGACCCTCGTCGAAGTGGACCTGCGCCTCCCAGCCGAGATCGCGCTTCAGCTTCTCCGAGGACAGTGAGTAGCGGCGGTCGTGGCCGGGACGGTCTTTGACGTACTCGATCAGCGACTCGTCGCCGCCGGCCAGCTCGATCACCCGCTTGACCACCTCGATGTTCTCGCACTCCTCGGGACCGCCGACGTTGTAGGCCTCGCCGGCCTTCCCCTTCGCCAGCACCGTGTGGATGCCGCGACAGAAGTCCTCGACGAAGAGCCAGTTGCGGACCTGCTTGCCGTCGCCGTAGACCGGCAGCGAGTCGCCGTGGAGCGCGTTCAGGACCATCAGCGGGATCAGCTTCTCCGGGTACTGGCGCGGGCCGTAGTTGTTGGAGCCGCGGACGATCGAGGCGTCGAGGCCGTAGGTGTGGACATGCGCGGAGACGAGCAGGTCGCCGGCAGCCTTCGTCGCCGAGTAGGGCGAGGAGGGGTCGAGCGGCGAGGTCTCGGTGAAGGAGCCGGAATCGATCGAGCCGTAGACCTCGTCGGTGGAGACCTGGACGTAGCGCTCGATCCCCAGCTCGCGGACTGCGTCGAGCAGCGTCCCGGTGCCGATCACGTGGGTGCGGGCGAAGGCTTCCTGGTCGTCGATCGAGCGGTCCACGTGGGACTCGGCGGCGAAGTTGACGACCGCGTCGGCGCCCTGCATCGCTTCGCGCACGACGGCGGGGTCCTCGATCGCCCCCTCGATCAGCTCCGTCCCCTCGGGCAGGTTCTCGCGCCGCCCGGCGTAAGTGAGCTTGTCGAGGACGACGACGTCGTGCTCGTCGCCGACGAGCCGCACGTAGGTGGAGCCGATGAACCCTGCCGCTCCGGTAACCAGAAGTCTCATTCGCTTGCTGCCTCCGCTTGTCGTTGGGCGAGATAGCCTGCCAATCCGTCCTGCCAACTGGGGAGCCGAATCGCGTGCTCGCGCTGGCTGACCAGCGCCGAGAAGGCCGGCCGCGGCGCCGCGGCGCCGAATTCCTCGCTGGTGATCGAGAGCACCCGGCAGTCGACTTTGGCCTGCTCGAAGATTTCCTGGGCGAATTCGTACCAGGAGCACTGCCCCGCCGCCGCCATGTGGTGGATGCCGTACTCGATCCCCTCGATCAGGCGGACGATGCCGTAGGCGAGGTGCCAGGTGTAGGTCGGCGAGCCGACCTGGTCGCGGACGACCGTGACCTCGCTGCGGCCCTCGGCCAGGCGCAGCATCGTCTCGACGAAGTTGCGGCCGGCGATCCCGAAGAGGCCGGCAGAGCGGACGATGAAGTGGCGCTTGTTGGCCGCGGCGACCGCCTCCTCCCCGGCCAGCTTGGTGCGACCGTAGGCCGAGAGCGGCGCGGGCTGGTCGCTCTCCACGTACGGCGCGCCTTTGGCGCCGTCGAAGACGTAGTCGGTGGAGACGTGGACGACGCGGGCTTCGATTTCGGCGGCAGCGGCGGCCACGCTGCCGGCGCCGCTGCCGTTGATCGCAAAGGCGGCCTCCTCGGCATCCTCAGCGCCGTCCACATCAGTCCAGGCGGCGCAGTTGATGACGACGTCGGGCCGCTCGAGGTCGAACTTGCGCTTCAGTGCCTCAGGTTTGGCGACGTCGAGCTCGGCGCGGCCGAAGCCGATCACCTCATGGCCGGCGTTACCCGCGGCGAGCATCACGTCATGGCCGAGCATCCCGGCCGCTCCCGTCACGAGCAGCTTCATCGCCGCTCCCCCACTAGACGAGTTTGATCTCGGAGCGGTCGCCGACCAGCATCTGCAGCGTCTTCGGCATGCCCTCGCGGCGGGTCAGCTTCACTTCCTTGCCCAGCAGGCTCGCCTCCATCCGCGTGCCGAGGTCCTCGACCACCGAGCGGGAGAGGACGATCGAGTTCTCGACTTCGGAGCGGTGGACGTGGACGTCCTCGCCGATCGAGGTGTAGGGGCCGATGTAGGCGTCCTCGACGTGGGCGCCGGCGCCGATCACGGCGGGGCCGCGGACGACGGAGCGCTCCAGCTTCGCGCCGGGGCCGAGCACCACCCGCCCCTCGACTTTCGAGTCCTCGTCGACCTCGCCCTCGATCGAGGTGACCAGCTCCTCCAGGACGAGGCGGTTGGCCTCGAGCATGTCGGCGAGCTGGCCGGTGTCCTTCCACCAGCCGCGCACGACCTCGGAGCGGACGTCGCGCCCTTCGTCGATCAGCTTGTCGATCGCCTCGGTGATCTCGAGCTCGCCGCGCCAGGAGGGCTCCAGCGAGCGGGCGGAGTCGAAGATCAGGTTGCTGAAGAGGTAGACGCCGACCAGGGCCAGGTTCGAGGGGGGGTCTTTCGGCTTCTCGATCAGGCGCACGATCCGCTCGCCGTCGAGCTCGGCGACGCCATAGGACTGCGGGTCGTCGACGGGGGTGAGCAGGATCAGCGCGTCGGGTTCGTGCTCGCTGAAGGTCGCGACCAAGCCGCGGATGCCGTCGCGCAGCAGGTTGTCCCCCAGGTACATGACGAACGGCGAGCTGCCGATGAAGTCCTCGGCGGTGAGGACGGCGTGCGCGAGTCCCGCAGGTTTGTCCTGGACGATGTAGGTGATCTCGGCGCCGAACCGCGAGCCGTCGCCGGCTGCTTCGCGGATCTCCTCGCCGGTCTCCGGCGCGATGATGATCCCGATCTCCCTCACGCCGGCGTCGACCAGCGCCTCGATCCCATAGAAGAGCACGGGTTTATTGGCCACAGGCACGAGCTGCTTCGCCGAGGTGTGAGTGATAGGGCGCAAGCGCGTGCCGGCGCCACCGGAGAGGATCAATCCCTTCAAGGGCTCCATGCGAGGCTGCAACCCTACCGAGCTACGAAAAGACCGGTGCGACCAGCGATTTACATCCCGAACTTCAACGGTGCCGAGCGCCTCGGCCCGACGCTGCGTGCGCTTGGGGAACAGACGCAGCCGGTCGATGTGGTCCTCGTCGACAACGGCTCCAGCGACGATTCGGTGGCGGTGGCGCGGCGGGAGCTGTCGGAGGTGCGGGTGCTGGAGCTGGGCGAGAACCTCGGCTTCGGGCGGGCGCTCAATCGTGGCGTGGCGGAGGTGGCGGGCGATCCGGTGATCCTGCTCAACAACGACGCGGTGCCGGAGCCGCGGTTCGTCGAGGCGCTGCTGGAGGGGCTGGGCGCGGGGGTCGACTCGGTCGCCGGGGTGCTGCTGCAGGAACGAGCGCCGGAGCTGATCGACTCAGCCGGCGTCGTCGCCGATGTGACCCTGATGGGCTTCGACTACCTGCACGGGGAGCCGGCGAATGCGGCTGAAGCGGCCGCCGACCCGCTTGGTCCGACGGGCGGGGCGGCGCTCTACCGCCGCGAGGCCTTCGAGGCGGTCGGTGGCTTCGACGAGCGGATCTTCATCTACTACGAGGACCTCGACCTGGCGCTGCGGCTCGCCGCGCGGGGCGGGCGCTGCCGGCTGGCGCCGGGGGCGCGGGCTCTGCACGCCTACTCGGCCAGCCTCGGCGCCGCCAGCGCCGACAAGTACGTCCGCACCGGCTGGTCCCGCGGCTACATGCTGCGCCGCTACGGCGTGATGGGGAGCCCGCGCCTGGCGCTGCGCGCGCTCGCCTGTGAGGGGGCGCTCTGCGCCGGACAGCTACTGCGCGACCGCACCGCCGCCGGCCTGCGCGGCCGCCTGCGCGGCTGGCGCGAGGCCGCCGGGCTGGAGCAACGCGACGCCGGCGGCGCGCCGCTGCTCGACATCGGCGCCCGCGAGGCGCTGGCGTTGCGTCGACGCCGGCGCGGCTGACCGTCTCAGCGAACTGCATCAAATTCTTCACCCAGGAGATAGATAATTTGATGCAGTTCGAAGAAGCAGCGGAGGGCCTGGTCCCGCGCTCGCGGTAGCGTTCCCCGGACCTTTGCCCGTCTCCGAGAACCCGACCACCCCTCGCCCCACGGCCGCGCCCGGCCCGGAGGCTCCGATCGCGATTCAGGTCGAGGACCTGCACAAGTCCTTCCGCATCCCGGTCCACCGGATCGATTCGCTGAAAGAGCGGGTCGTGCGGCCCTTCGCCACCCGCGACTACCGCGAGCTGCGGGCCCTCGACGGCGTCTCCTTCGAGATCCGCCGCGGCGAGTTCTTCGGCATCGTCGGCCGCAACGGCTCCGGCAAGAGCACGCTGCTGAAGCTGCTCGCCAGCATCTACCGCGCCGACGCCGGTCGGATCCGGATGGCCGGGCGGCTGGCCCCGTTCATCGAGCTCGGGGTCGGCTTCAACCACGAGCTGACGGCGCGGGAAAACATCGTCCTCAACGGGGTGATGATGGGGCTGACGCAGGGCGAGGCCCGGCGCCGCCTCGACGCCGTCCTCGACTTCGCCGAACTACAGGAGTTCGCCGACCTCAAACTGAAGAACTACTCGTCGGGGATGCTGGTCCGCCTCGCCTTCTCGCTGATGCTCGAGGTCGACGCTGACATCCTCCTGATCGACGAGGTGCTCGCGGTCGGCGACGCCGCCTTCCAACAGAAGTGCGCCGACGCCTTCCATGCGATGAAAGCGGCGGGGAAGACGATCATCCTCGTCACCCACCAGATGGCGAGCGTGGAGGAATTCTGCCACCGGGCGATGCTGATCTCCGGCGGGAACATCGAGCTGATCGGCGACCCCGCGGACGTCGGCCGCCGCTACCTGGCCTTGAACTTCGAGGCGGCCGGCGCCAGCACTCATGCGGAGAGCGACGACGTGGTGCTGCGCGAGGCCTGGCTGCAAGGCGAGAGCGGCGAGCGGGTGACGAGCTTCGAGCACGGCGAGGAGGCGACGCTGCACTGCGAGCTGGAGGCCAAGCGCGACCTGCCGGGGGCGCACGTCGGCTTCGTCGTCGCCGACGCCGAAGCCGCCAGCCTCTTCGAGCTCGGCTCCTACGTCGGTGATCCGTACACCCAGCCGTTCCCGCCGCCGATCCCCGCCGGCCGTCGCTTCAACTTCGAGGCGAAGTGGCGCAATGAGCTCGTCCCCGGGCGTTACTACGTCCACCTCGGCGTCAACCGGCACGGCGGGGGCGTCAGCATGTACGCGCCGGGCATCCTCGACTTCGTCGTCTACGGCCCCGAGAGCCGGGGCGTGGTCATCCCCTCCAGCACCGTCGCGGCGGAACTCGAGCCCGGGGACGGCGGATGAGCGTCACCACGACGACCGACCAGCCCGTCCTCCGCGAGGTGCAGGGACCCTCGGCGCTCGGCGGCGGCCCGCGTCGCTTCTTCGACCTGCTCTGGCTGATGGCGGCAACCGAATTCAAGCGCGTCTACTTCGGCACCGTGCTCGGCTACCTCTGGTCGCTGATGCGGCCGCTGATGCTCTTCGGCGTGCTGCTGTTCGTCTTCACCAACGTCTTCAAAATCGGCAGCGACCTGCCCGACTACCCGGTGCTGCTGCTGCTCGGCATCGTCCTCTTCACCTTCTTCCAGGAAGCGACCCAGCACGCGGTCGCCTCGGTGTCCGAGCAGGAGGGCGTGGTCCGCAAGACCCAGTTTCCCCGCCTGGTGATCCCGCTCGCCACCGTCCTCACCAGCCTCTTCAACCTGGGCTTGAACCTCGTCGTCGTCTTCGCCTTCATCCTCGCCTGGGGAGTCGCGCCAACCTTGACCTGGCTGCTCTTCCCCGTCGCGGTCCTGGCGCTGCTCGTCCTCACCTGCGCACTCAGCATGCTGCTCTCGGTCCTCTACGTCCGCTTCCGCGACGTGGCGATCCTCTGGACCGTCCTCGCCCAGGTCCTCTTCTACGGGACGCCGATCCTCTATCCGATCGAGAAGCTCGAAAACCGCACCCTGGAAAAGGTGCTGATGCTGAACCCGCTGACGCCGATCTTCCAGCAGGTCCGGCACTGGGTGCTGGAACCGAGCGCGCCCAGCGCCGCCCAGGTCGCCGGCGGCAAGGTCTGGCTGCTCCCCGCCCTTTTCATCTACATCGCGATCTGCGCTCTCGGCGTCTGGGCCTTCAACCGCGAGGCGCCGAAAATCGCCGAGGACCTCTAGCCAGATGACGGACGAGATCTCGGAGCTGCAGGCGGAGCTGGAGCGGCGCGAGGCGGAGATCGTCCGCCTGCGCGACCTGCTGGTCGCCCGCGACGCGGAACTGGGCAGCGCCCGCGGCGAACTGCTCCGCTACGAACGGCGCTTCGGGCGGGTCAAACGGACGATCGACGAGCTGCGCTCGGGGGCGCCGGTGAAAGGCGTCGCCGGCAAGGTCGCGCGGCGACTGCTGCGCCGCTGAGGGCTGTGGCCGGGCCCCGTTTCTCGATCCTGACGCCGGTGTACGAAACGCCGGCGCCCGTCCTTGAGCGGATGCT
>JBQCEW010000297.1:0-3027 GCA_051959815.1 Solirubrobacterales bacterium | reverse complement strand
GGCGCGCGGCGCCGGCTGGCTGATCTTCGCGGCGAGCATGCTCGGACTCGCCGGCATCCTGGCCGTCATCGACGGCATCGTGGCGCTTTCGAAGTCGAAGTTCTACGTCGCCGACGCCACTTATGTGTTCAGCGACCTGCGAACGTGGGGCTGGATCACGCTCATTATTGGCGCGGTCACCATTCTGGCCGCGATGGGTGTGCTCGCCGGCTCGCAGTTCGCCCGCTGGTTCGGGATCATCGCTGCAGCAGTGATGGCGATCGATGTGTTCATGTTCGCCCAGGCGTACCCGCTCTGGACGCTGCTCATGTTCGGCACTTGCGTACTGGTGATCTACGCGCTCGCGGCGTACGGGGGGAAGGCCTCTTGACGAACGCCGCGCCTCAGTCGCGATAACAGGTCTACCCCATAGGGCTCGGTGACGTTGTCCCCGGAGAGAAGGCGACAACAAACACCCGTCCGCGCTCGACGCTAGATCGAGCGGAGCAACCTGGCCTGGACCAGTGCTTCGGAATGTCCTTCTATGCGGCGGGTCCGATTCGGGAGGGTGGAGTCAGGTGCTTGCGATACCAGAGGACGTCCGTGCCCGTCGGGAAGCCCTCGACACGCCCCACTAGCTCGTAACCGCTTCGCTCGTAGAGGCGGCCGGCCTGAAAGGCGTAGGTGAAGTGGACGGTCTGCAAGCACCCTCGCGCGGCCGCCTCGGCCTCAGCGGCTGCGATGAGCCGAGTCCCGAGCCAGCGACCGCGGAGACTCGGCTCCACCCAAAGGCTCTGCAACTCACAGCAGTCGCCCCACGACCAGCCGCTGATGCCGGCGACGATCCTGCCGGCGTCGCGCACGAAGA
The DNA here is from genome assembly GCA_051959815.1 of Solirubrobacterales bacterium. Lineage (GTDB taxonomy): Bacteria > Actinomycetota > Thermoleophilia > Solirubrobacterales > 70-9 > VAYN01. Next base: position 2,180 of record JBQCEW010000297.1, on the reverse strand, counting down.
TCGCTAGCTCGGCCTCATCGCCCAGCCCCATCGCAGTGGATGCTTCGCGGCGGATCTGCGTTTCGAGGAAGTCGAGATCGCGGGCATCCGGATTGTTCTCGACGGAAAACTCCACCCAACAGACCTCTCAGATGCCACCGGGCTCCACCAGCGAAGCGTGCTTCTGGTGGTGTGACGCCGGCCTAGGTCCCGAGGATCTTTGCCTTTGCAGCCGCAAACTCCTCGTCTGTCAGCGCGCCGGAAGCATGCAGTTCTGCCAGCTTCTTGAGCTCTTCGACCGGATCCTCCGGAGCCGGCGCCGGCGCTGCCTCGTACTCTTCGGGCGGCGGCTCGTTGCTGTCCCCGCGGTGTGCGGCCGCCGCGCCGATAGCCGCGCCGGCGATCATCCCACGCCGCCTTGCCCGTCTCCTGAATCCCATGGGTGAACTCCTTCCGATTCGTGCCAGGTGCGACCTTGGCTCGACCTGATGACTTCGAGACAGTAGTACGTCGCGCCTACGAGCGCCATCGGGCGAGAGTGCTCCTGGCTGGCCAGAGTTCGGGAATGCGCCTGAGATCCGTCAGCCGGCGAATCGCAGCTCTTTGCGGCTGACCTTTCCGTCGCGAATAGTCAGTTCGAAGGTGCGATCTCTGCTGTAGGACAGATCGTCGGCCACCTTTGACCGAAGGTACACGCGTAGCTCGCAGGAATACCGCCGGTTGCCGAGTTCCTTCCATTCGCCGGTCTCGAACTCGAGGCCGAATGTCTCGGGCGGACGTGCGCGGCCTAACTCCTCGATGGTCGCCTCGACTCCGGTCAGGGAGTGCAGCGGGGTGATGCATTCCACATCGGGTGCGAGGAGCCGCCTCACAAGCCCGAAGTCGCCCGTTCGCCACCCATCTTGGGCAGCCGATTGGAAAGGCAGCGTTACTCGTATGCAATCGGTCGACCTCATCCGTATAGGGCGATATGGCGGCGGTGGCCACTTCGCATGAGCCGGCCGAGGAGACGCTCCATGACAGCCCTACCGGCGTGACACTCTCCTCCTGTGAGGAATTTCGTTGGTCGCACCTATCGGACTGCACGTGCGGTTTCGTCTAGTTACGGTCGACATGCGGGATCGCAGCTGGCCGCAGGGCTCTCCTATCGCGTGCTGTTCTCGCTGGTCCCGCTCCTGGCTCTGACTGTCTCGGTCATTGACTTGCTGCTGCCGTCAGAGACTCGGAAAGACGTCGTCGACTGGCTGTTCCGCCGCTTTCCGGGCCACGAGTTGGAGTCGGCTGTGAACAAGTCCGTCTCGCATCCAGGAGCGACGGCGCCCGTGGTCGGCCTCGTCGCTTTGGCCGGACTCCTCTGGGCGGCCAGCGGGATGATGGCCTCGATCCGGGTGGCGTTCCGCGTGGTCTGGGAAGTGCCCGGACCGACCTATGTGCGCGGGAAAGTCCGCGACCTTCTGCTGGTTGCGCTAGCCGCCGCCCTGCTGCTGGTCGCATTCGGCGTCTCACTCGTCGCCCAGCTCGTGGCGGAGGCGGGAAAGGGTGTCTCCGACGCGGTCGGCTTGCAGAGCGATACCCGAGTTGTGGACGCGATCGTGCAGCTTGGTGGCGGCCTGCTCGTGGGCTTCCTCGCACTGATCGTCTTGTATTGGGTCGTTCCACCGGTGCGCATGGGGTTTAGGCAGGTCTGGCCCAGCGCAGCTTTGGCCGCCGTCGCGATCGAGTTGCTGATCAAGGGCTTCGCTTTCTACGCCGCCAGAACGACCGCCAACAGCGTCTACGGCCCTCTGGGCGCCGTGTTCACCTTTCTGCTCTTGATCTACCTTCTCGGTACGGTCCTCTTGCTAGGAGCCGAGCTCACTGCGACGGGATCTGCGACCCCAAGGGGAGAGATGAAACTGTTCCGACGGGGCTCCAAGAAACGCAAGCAGGATGTGGCGGTCTACCACATCGCCTCGATGCTGGACGAGGGCGTGATGTCCGTCGATCAACTGCTCGCTCCCGGCATCTGGGAGGACTTCCCCGGCGACCCCGCGGACGTGGATCAGTGCCTGCGGCAGGTCGCCGACGATCCCAAGACCTCCGACGCAGACCGTGGCAAGATCGGCCAATACCTAGAGCAGCTTCACGATACGCCTTAGGCCGCCTCCGTTTTTCTCGCCTGCGCCAGCGTTAGGGAGTGTTCCCTGAGCTAGCCAGCGCCA
>JBQCEW010000296.1:0-4351 GCA_051959815.1 Solirubrobacterales bacterium | reverse complement strand
GCGGCGACGCCCGGGTCGCCCTGTCGGCCCTGGAGCGGGCCGTTGCGCAGGCCGACGGCGAAGTCGGCGTCGCCGCGGTCGAAGACGCCCTGCAGCGCAAGGCGATCGACTACGACCGCCAGGGGGACCGCCACTACGACTTCATCTCCGCCTGGATCAAGGCCACCCGCGGCTCCGACGTCGACGCCTCGCTCTACTACCTGGCGGTGATGCTGGAGGGCGGCGAGGACCCGCGCTTCATCGCCCGCCGGATGGTCATCCTCGCCTCCGAGGACGTCGGCAACGCCGACCCGCAGGCGCTGCTCGTCGCCGACGCCGCCGCCCGCGCGGTCGACCGTGTCGGCCTGCCCGAGTGCGCGCTCAACCTCGCCCAGGCGACCGTCTACCTGGCGCTCGCCCCGAAGTCCAACGCCTCTTACAAGGCGCTCTCCGCCGCCCGCGCCGAGGTCCGCCGCAACGGCGCCAAGACGCCTCCCGACTACCTGCGCGACGCCCACTACCCCGGTGCTGCCGAGCTCGGCCGAGGCGAGGGGTACCGCTACGCCCACGACGAGCCCGGCGCCGTCAGCGGCCAGCCGCTGCTGCCGGAGGAGCTGCGGGGGCAGCGCTTCTACCAGCCGACCGACCGCGGCTTCGAGGCGGAGCTTGGGAGGCGCCTGGTGGAGCTGAGGGAAAAATTAGACACCGCGTAAAAGGGACCGCAACTTTCGCGACCGCTGGGGGTTTTTAGTGCGGCTTCCCAAGCTAAGCCAGGGAGAGCCGATAACCCGGCCCGGAGGCAGGACTGGGGCCTCCGGCCGGTTCTTGTGCAAATAGGGGGGAGCTAGGGCGTCGAGCGGACTGGGCTCGACGCCCTTCTTATGCTGAGAGGGCAGGTGAGGCCAATCGCTTATCGTGAGCGCATGCCTGAGAACCAGTCCGAAAAGCTCCGCCTCGGTGGCATGGCCCTCCGCAACGGGCTATTGATCCACGGGCCGATCCACTGGGCCGCGGCTGTCCGCGACCGCGACGGCCGGATCGAAGTCGCCTCTGAGCGCAAGCCGGAGCTGGCGCCGGGCCTGGTGACGAAAGCGCCCGGTTTGCGCGGGCCGCTCAAACTGGCGGAGGCGCTGCTGGTGCTGCCGCTGGCGCGCCGGCGGCTGCCCGCGGCGCGGCTGCCGTTCGAGGATCCCCGCGTCCTCAGCGCCACCGCAGGGACCCTGCTCCTCACCTCGCTGCTGCGCAAGCGGTTGCCGGCATCGGCCCTGCGCGAGGGGGTCGTGCAGGCGATCGGTGCGGTGCCGGCGGTGGTGGCGCTGACCGACCGCGACCTCGCCGCCTACCACGGCGCCGAGCACAAGACGATCGCCGCCTACGAGCGCGGCACCGAGGACGTGGCTGCGGTGCCGAAGGAGCACGACCGTTGCGGCTCCAACCTGATCGCGCCGATGATGTTGCTTTCGGCCGGGGGCACCGTCCTGCTTGAGCGCCTGGTCGAGAACCCGAGCGCCGCCTCCCGCGCCGGTGTCGGCCTCGGCGGCGCCTCGCTCGCGGTCGAGATGTTCGCCTGGAGCGACCGCCACCACGGCGACCCGCTCGCGGAGGCCTTCCACACGCCCGGGCGCGAGATCCAGCGCCGGCTGGCGACGAAGGAGCCGACGCCCGAGCAGCTCGAGGTCGCGGGCGCGGCGCTGAAGGAGATCCTCCGCGTCGAGGAAGCCGGCGACGGCGAGGACGAGACGCCGCCGGCCGCATAGACTCCCGCCCGTGTTCGGCCGCATCGACCACATCGGAGTCGCCGTCGAGGACATCGACGCCGCGATCGCCCTCTACCAGGACAGCTTCCAGATGGAGCTCGCCCACCGCGAGACGGTGGAGGAGCAGGGGGTCGAGGCGGTCCTGCTCGACGTCGGCGACGGCCACGTCGAGCTGCTGGCCCCGCTCGGTCCCGAGACGCCGGTCGGCAAGTTCATGGCCAAGAACGGCGCCGGCCTGCACCACGTCGCCTACGCGGTCGATGACATCGACGCCACCCTGGAGAAGCTTACGGCCGCCGGGCTGCGGCTGATCGACTCCGAGCCGCGGGTCGGCATCCGCGGCAGTCGCGTCGCCTTCCTCCATCCCCGCTCGACCGGCGGGGTCCTGACCGAGATCGTCGAACCCGCAGGAGGTCACTGATGGCAGAGGCACAGCGCATCGAGATCGGCTTCGAGGGCGGCCAGGTGATCGCCACCCGGCTCTCGGACGCGGACCTCAAAGACCTGCGGGCGCGGCTCGAGCAGGGCGGCTGGTACGACCTGCCGACGGAGGACGGGACGATCGCGCTCTACCTCGGCAAGGTCGCCTTCGTCCGCGTCGAGTCCGGCGAGCACCGGGTCGGCTTCGGAGCCGGCTCCTAGGACCGTGCGAGCGCGGCACCTCCTGAGCGTGGCTGCCGCCGCGACGCTGGCTGCTGCGCTCTGGTGGCGCAAGAACCCCTCGGCCTGCCCCTACGGCCAGCGCTTCTGGGTCGAAGCCCCACACCCCTTCATCACCCGCGAGCGCCTCCGCTCCGTGCTTCGTCCCGAACCCGGCGAGCGCCTCCTGGAGCTGGGCGTCGGCACCGGCTACTACAGCTATGAGCTGGCCGAATGGATTGCTCCCGACGGGACTCTGGAGCTCTTCGACCTCCAGCAGGAGTTCCTCGACCACACCATGCGTACCGCCGCCGCCCGCGGCCTGACCAACCTCGTCCCAACTCAAGGCGACGCCACCGACCTCCCCTACGAGGACAACTCCATCGACGCCGTGATCCTGACCGCGGTCCTCGGCGAGATCCCGGACCGCCAAGCCGCCCTGCGCGAGATCCACCGCGTCCTCAAACCAGGCGGCCGCCTCGTAGTAGGAGAGCTCTTCGGCGATCCGCACTTCACCAGCCGCGGGAGCTCGAAGCAACTGGGCGAAGAGGCGGCGCTTGAGCTGGCCGAGGTCTCAGGGCCACCCTTCGGTTACTTCGCCCGCCTGAACCCGAGCTAACCGTTGCAGGAGCCGGGAGTCCCGAAGGCGCACCCCGCTCGGTCGTACCTTGGCCGTTTCCTCAAGAGGGTCATTCGCGTATGCGCAAGATCGGGATAATTTCAGCGGTGGAAACGTCTATTTCGGTGTAGGTTCGTTGAATCGACACTCCGGATGGGCATCGTCGCGGGAACGACGACGGCTGGGAGTGGGGTGAGGCACAAAGGGTCTGTCTTCGGATGGCGTATCGGTACGCGAGTAACCCGAGCGAAGCCGAGGACATAGCTCAGGACGCCTTGCTCCGGGCCTGGCGTCGGCGCTCGACCCTGCGCGATTCCGAGCGTCGCAACCAATGGCTGGCGGCGATCGTCCGCAACGAGGCGTTCCGCGAGCACGCGCGCGTCCGCCCCGACCCGACAGCGACGATCGAGTTGCGCGAGGGGGCGGAGGACGAGCGGGTGCTGCGCGCGGCGGAGCTCGCCGACCTGCACGAGGCGCTGGAGCATCTCAGCGAACGGGAGCGCCGCCTGCTGGAGATGCGCTACCAGGAAGACCTGACCCAGGGAGCGATCGCCCACCGCCTTGGAATTCCGGAGGGGACGGTGAAGGTGCGGCTGCACCGGGTCCGGGAGAAGCTGCGGATGCTGTACGCCGGGGCGACAGTCGCGACCTGAAGTTCGGACCGCTGTACAAGGACGGCGGCGGCCGTCGCGACGAACATCTCGTCATGAAGACGGCACCGCGCCAGATCGTCGCCTTCGGCGGCGGCGGCTTCTCGATGGAGTCCGGCAACCCCCTGCTCGACGATTACGTGCTCGGGCTGGCGCGGGCGGAGCGCCCGCGCGTCTGCTTTCTCCCCACGGCAAGCGGCGACGCCGACCACTACATCGTCCGCTTCTACCGCGCCTTCTCCGCCCACCGCTGCGAGCCGAGCCACATCTCGCTCTTTCGCCGCGAGCAGGGGCCGAGCGACCTGCGCCGCCACCTGCTTTCCCAGGACCTGATCTACGTCGGCGGCGGCAGCGTCGTCAGCCTGCTCGGGGTCTGGCGCGCGCACGGGATCGATTCGATGCTGCGCGAGGCGTGGGAATCCGGCGTCATCCTCTGCGGCCTTTCCGCCGGCTCGCTCTGCTGGTTCGAGGAGGCGGTGAGCGGGTTCCACGGCGAACCGAAGCGGCTGCGCGGCCTCGGGCTGCTGCCGTTCAGCAACTGCGTCCACTACGAGCGCGGCGGGGAGCGCCGCGAGTCCTACCACCGCTTCCTGCTCGAGGGGATGCGCGGCGGCTACGCGGCCGAGGACGGCGCGGCGCTGCACTTCGTCGGCGAGGAGCTGAGCCGGGTGGTGGCCTCGCGGCCGGAGGCGCGCGGCTATCGGCTC
>JBQCEW010000295.1:0-3418 GCA_051959815.1 Solirubrobacterales bacterium | reverse complement strand
CGCAGGCACCGGGGGTGGCGCCGATTGCCGGCGCCCGGGCGCTCGCCCTGCGCGGCGATTCGATCACCACCGCTCACATCTCGCCCCCCGGTGCGATCAAACGCGACAGCCCCGCCGGCAAGTGGCTGACGGACAATGGTGTCGAGGTCAAGGACTTCAACTCCTACGGTTCGCGCCGCGGCAACCACGAGGTGATGATCCGCGGCACCTTCGCCAACATCCGCCTCCGCAACCAGCTCGTCGAGCGGGCCGGCGGCTACACCCGCCATTTTGCTGACGGTGCCGACGGCGAGGAGACGACCATCTACGAGGCGGCGATGCAATACGCCGACGAAGGCGTGCCGCTGGTGGTGCTGGTGGGCAAGGAGTACGGCTCCGGCTCCTCCCGCGACTGGGCGGCGAAGGGGACGAACCTGCTTGGGGTCCGGGCGGTGATCGCCGAGAGCTTCGAGCGCATTCACCGTTCCAACCTGATCGGGATGGGTGTGCTGCCGCTCCAGTTCGCCGACGGCGAGAGCGTCGCCTCGCTCGGCCTCACCGGAGCGGAGAGCTTCGACGTCGGCGACCTCGAAGACGGCCAGGCGAAAAAGGTGACCGTCATCGCCCGCGCCGACGACGGCTCCGAGAAGCGCTTCGAGGCCACGGTCCGCCTCGACACCCCGAACGAGGTCGGTTACTTCCGCAACGGCGGCATCCTCCAGGCCGTGCTGCGCAAGCTAAAAAGGTAGGCGCAGCGGGGCCGCGGGAGGCAGGGGGGTCCGCGCGACCCTCACTGCACCTAGCGCGTCGGTAGCCAGGGAGGGATGCCGACGCGGCCGTTCCCCCTGGCGGGACTGCCCTGAGGAACAGTCAGGGACTAGCTATAGCGGCTTGATCCCCCCCGGTCAAGCGTGATCGACCTTTTTTATCGACCTTTCGGCGTGGTTTCCGTGACACTTTTTTATGAACCCGTTTGTTCGGCAATTCCCCAGCCCTTACGCTCAATTAGCTCGATCCCGATCACGCTGCCGACCGGGCCGACGGGGGTGAGGGTGGCGGCAAGGAGGGTGTAAGGAGCCTCCTTGCGGATGCAGGCGATCCAGATCACCACGCAGAGGACGACGAAGCCGAGGCCGTGGGCCCAGCCGAAGACCATCGTCTCGGTTTCGAACCCCGGCAGCAGCCAAAAGACGATCAGGGCGCTGAAGATCGCCAGCTCGATCCAGGAGAGGAGCTTGACCCGGGCGAAGAGCTCGCCCGGGACGGGCTTCTCGAAAGGTCGCCGCGTCATGGTTCTACTTGTCTAAGCGCCGGGGGTGAGCGCGGTAAGGACGATGCGCTCCTGCTCGCGCGCGTGCGCCCCCGAGTAACCCTCGCCCGGGCTGGCCCGGCCCTGGCGGCCGATGTAGGTGAGGGCGACGCCCTCGGGGAGGACGTCGGGCATCCGCCGCGACATCACCTTCCAGGCGCCCATGTTGCGCGGCTCCTCCTGGACCCAGGCGATCTCCTTCAGGTTCGGGTAGGAGGCGATCACCCGCTCGAGCTGTTCCTTGGCGAAGGGGTAGAGGATCTCGACCCGGGCGATCGCCACGTTCTCGGCGCCCGCGCGCCGCTCGCTGGCGTCCATGTCGTAGTAGACCTTGCCGGTGCAGAGGACGAGGCGCTCGACCTTCTCCCGGCGCTTGGCCGCGCTCGGGTCGTCGATGATGAACTGCAGTTCGCCGTCGGTCAGTTCCTCGAGGTTGGCGGCGGCGCGGTCGAGGCGCAGCAGCCCCTTCGGGGTGAAGACGATCAGCGGCCGCGGCTTCTTGATCAGCGCCTGGCGCCGCAGCAGGTGGAAGTACTGGGCCGCCGTAGTCGGGTTGGCGATGCGGATGTTGCCCTCGGCGCCGAGCGCGAGGAAGCGCTCGATGCGGGCGCTGGAGTGCTCGGGCCCTGAGCCCTCGTAGCCGTGCGGGAGCAGCATCGTCAGTCGGCTGGTCTGTCCCCACTTCGACTCGCCGGAGACGATGAAGCTGTCGACGATCACCTGGGCGGCGTTGGCGAAGTCGCCGAACTGGGCCTCCCAGAGGACCAGCGAGCTCGGGCTCGCCGCCGAGTAGCCGTACTCAAAGCCGAGGCAGCCGATCTCCGAGAGGGGGCTGTTGTAGAGCTCAAACGGTGCCGCCGCGTCCTCGAGGTGCTGCATCGGCGTGTACTTGAGGCCGGTGTTCTCGTCGTGGAGAACGAGGTGGCGGTGGGAGAAGGTGCCGCGCTCGGTGTCCTGGCCGGTGAGGCGGATGTGGACGCCTTCGGTCAGCAAGGAGGCGAAGGCGAGCGCCTCGGCCTGGCCGAAGTCGATCCCGCCTTGCTCCAGCGCGTCGGTGCGGCGCGACAGCGGGCGGCGCAGCTTGCGGTGGACATTGAAGCCCTCCGGCGTCTTCAGCAGCGCCTCATTGAGCCAGCGCAGCTTGTCCGCCTCGACGGCGGTGTGGACCGGCGGGCTGGCCGTGCGGTCGAGCAGTTCGCCGGTCTGGGTGGTGGCGCCGGGGACGGTCGGGTCCTCGTACTCGCCCGCCTCCATCTTCTCGCGCAGCGCTTTCAACGCTCCCGACATCTCCGCGTGGCGCTCATCGGAGGCGCGGCCGACCTCCTCGGCCGAGACCGTTCCCTCCTCGATCAGCTTCTCCGAGTAGATCTCCGAGACCGGCGGGTGCGACTTGATCTTCGCCGCCATCGTCGGCTGCGTGTAGGCGGGCTCGTCGGTCTCGTTGTGGCCGAAGCGGCGGTAGCCGATCACGTCGATGACGATGTCGCGGCACCAGCGGTCGCGGTAGGCCATCGCCAAGCGGGTGGCGGCTATACAGGCCTCGACGTCGTCGGCGTTGACGTGGATGATCGGCACGTTGAATCCCTTGGCGATGTCGGCGGCATAAGGGGTTGAGCGCGCCTCGTCGGGGTCGGTGGTGAAGCCGACCTGGTTGTTCTGGATGACGTGGATCGTGCCGCCGGTGGTGTAGCCCGGCAGCCCTTGCAGGTTGAGCGTCTCGGCGACCACGCCCTGGGCGGGGAAGGCAGCGTCGCCGTGCAGCAGCACCGGCACCGCGCGCTTCGGGTCGTGGCTGAGCTCGGGCCCATTGAAGTCGGACTGGAGGAAGCGGGCGCCGCCGGTGACGACCGGGTCGACGAACTCGAGGTGGCTCGGGTTCGGGTAGAGGCGAACCGAGATCTTCTCGCCGTCGGCGGTCTCGTAGACACCGCGATGGCCGTAGTGGTACTTGACGTCGCCGGTGCCGCCGTGGGGGATCGCGGCGACCGCCTTGACCGCGTCGATCCGCTTCGAGCCCTCGAACTCGGCGAGGATCGATTCGACCGAGCGGCCCAGGTTGTGGGCGAGGACGCTGAGCCGGCCGCGGTGAGCCATGCCGAAGACGACGTCGTCGGCGCCGGCGCGGTGGGC